>CALMUC010000166.1 GCA_937872845.1 uncultured Lachnospiraceae bacterium
AATTTCTATAAAAAATGATATATAAAAAAATCATATAAAACCTATTGACAGCTATATGGCACGGTGATATATTATTTTCAACACAATAAAACATATTAAAACCGTATGTTAAAAGGAATTAAACCAAAGCAGTTATAAAGTTCAGGAGGATAAAATTATGTCTAAAATTTACAAAAGTGCAGAGGAACTAATCGGAAATACACCGCTTCTTCATGTTGATAAATTTCAGAAGAATGAAGGCGTAACAGGAGCAACTATTTTAGCAAAACTGGAATATTTTAATCCGGCTGGATCAGTTAAGGACAGAGTTGCTCTTGGAATGATAAATGATGCAGAAAAATCCGGGAAATTGAAACCCGGAGCTGCAATAATAGAACCAACATCAGGAAATACAGGGATTGGTATTGCAGCTGTAGCTGCCGCCAAGGGATACAGGGTTATTATTACACTGCCTGAAACAATGTCTGTTGAAAGAAGGACACTGATGAAGGCTTATGGAGCTGAACTTGTCCTTACAGAAGGTACTAAAGGTATGAAAGGTGCAATTGAAAAGGCAAATGAATTAAAAGAGCAGATAGAAGGCTCTGTGATTCTTGGACAATTTGATAATCCTGCAAATCCAAGGACACATTATGAAACAACAGGACCAGAAATCTGGAATGATACAGAAGGTAAAGTTGATTATTTTGTAGCAGGAGTTGGAACTGGCGGAACACTCAGTGGAGTAGGAAAGTATCTAAAAGAGAAAAATCCTGAAATCAAGGTTATAGCGGTTGAACCTAAGAGCAGTCCGGTTCTTTCAGAAGGTAAGGCAGGTGCACATAAAATTCAGGGTATAGGTGCAGGATTTATACCAAAGGCACTTGACACATCAATATATGATGAAATAATTCCTGTTACAAATGAAAATGCTTTTGACGTAACAAAGAAGATAGTAAGGGATGAAGGTATTCTGGTAGGAATTTCATCTGGAGCAAGTCTCTGGGCTGCAGCGGAAATAGCAAAACGTCCGGAAAATAAAAATAAAACTATAGTTGTTCTTCTTCCTGATTCAGGCGACAGATACCTTTCAACAAGTGTTTTTGCTGATTAGATTGGAAATGTATGTTAAATTCATATTATCAGATAATTTTGCTGATCTGGTACAAATTTTTAGGAGATAAAAAATATGACATTACAGCAGCTGAAATATGCAGTCGCAATTGCTGACTGCGGATCAATGAATGAAGCCGCAAAACAATTGTATATTTCACAACCGAGTCTTTCAGGTGTTGTAAAGGAATTGGAAAATGAAGTCGGATCTGATCTTTTTTTCAGAACGAGCAGAGGAATTCAGATTACACCGGAGGGAGAAGAATTTCTTGGGTATGCAAGGCAAGTACTGGATCAGTATGAACTTTTAAATGAACGGTTTATTGAAAAAAAGGTTAAAAAAAAGTTCAGTGTTTCAATGCAGCATTACTCGTTTGCAGTAAAGGCGTTTATTTCGGTTGTACGTACATTTGGAGCGGAAAATTATGAATTTGCCGCATATGAAACACGTACAACTGAAGTTATTGATAATGTTAAAAATTTTAAGAGCGAGATTGGTGTTATTTATGTAAATGATTTTAACGAAAAAGTAGTGAGGAAACTTCTTCATGATAATTCACTTGAGTTCAATCCGCTTTTCAACTGTGATACATTTGTATTTCTTTGGAAAAATCATCCTCTTGGCAAAGAAAAGGAAATTTTTATGGATGAACTTGAAAATTATCCATGTCTTTCATTCGACCAGGGAAAAGATGGCTCTTTTTTTCTGGCAGAGGAACAGCTTTCTACATATAATTACAAACAGATTATAAAGGCAAATGATCGGGCTACCATGCTTAATCTGATGATTGGACTTAATGCATATACACTTTGCTCCGGAATAATCAGTCAGGATCTGAATGGTGATTCATATGTTGCAATTCCACTGAAAGACAGCAAAAAAATGACAATTGGATATATATCAAGGAGAGGTACTAATATAAGTGATATTGGTAAACGATATATAGATGAACTTGAAAAATATAAGGAATATGCATACAACAGAAATGAAAAAAACGAACCTGAGATAATAGACTGAATACTTTATATATAACTCGTTTTTGTAAATGAATGATGATTCATATATAGAAAAAGACATTACAGCAATAGATAAAAGGCTGTAATGTCTTTTTTAATTATATTGTAAAAAAATTACTGGTAGTTATCAGAAATAGTATGTTTTATTTTATATTCGTTAATTCTTGCCTGAATACGTTCTGTAGGATCAAGAAGATCGCTGATTGATACATCATGATTAAGATGGTCAATGATAAGAGCGATATATTTGTAGAGATCAGCACTCTTGTACCATTCTTTTTTATACAGCTCGGGATTTTGATAGCTTACGTTTGTTGTAATAACCATATCAATAAGGTGATCGGCATATGCCTTATCAAATATGCCAAGCCCGGCAGTAAAAAGACCAAAAGTAGCGAGACAGAAAACGCGGCGTGCCTTACGGGCTTTTAACTGTTTTGCAACATCAAGCATGCTCTCACCCGAAGCAATCATATCATCAATGATGATGACATCTTTACCTTCAACTGAGTCACCAAGAAATTCATGAGCAACAATAGGGTTTTTACCGTTAACAACTCTTGTATAATCACGTCTCTTATAAAACATACCGACATCTACACCAAAATGATTAGCAAAATAGATAGCTCTATGCATTGCACCTTCATCAGGACTTATAACCATCATGTGATCATTATCAAGAGTAAGATCAGGGACTGATTTCAAGAGACATTTGATAAACTGGTATGTAGGCATAAGACTTTCAAATCCACTTGTCGGGATTGCGTTTTGAACACGTGGGTCATGTGCATCAAATGTAATGATATTGTCAACGCCCATTGAGACGAGCTCCTGAAGAGCGAGTGCACAATCAAGCGATTCACGACCGCTTCTCTTGTGCTGCCTTGACTCATATAGGAATGGCATAATTACATTGATTCGTTTAGCCTTTCCGGCAGCAGCAGCAATTATACGCTTCATATCTGCATAATGCTCATCTGGAGTCATAGGAACCATACGACCGCCGAGATTATATTCAATCCCGGTATTTGTAACATCAGCAATGATATAAATATCTGTACCACGAACGGATGCGCCAAGTGTGCCTTTTGCTTCACCAGAAGCAAAACGGGGGCATTCAGAAGGAAGAATATAAGAATCCTTTTCGTACCCGTTGAAAATCAGATTATCACTTTCAAGCTGATCTCTGTCCTTTCTCCATTTAACGAGATATGAATCAACCTTTTTACCTAGAGGTTCACAGCTCTTAAGCGGAACAATTGCAAGTTTTCCGACTGGTACAGTTACGAGTTTGCTAGTGTCTGGCATTTTTTTCTCCTCCAATAAGGGATTATCCCTTTTTATTTAATAACATTTTCTTCTTTTGGTACCTTATGTTATCACCATAAAGGTGGCAGAAGACATAGCTTTGTACAAATCTTGACATAACACGTTCAGTATATCTGTCTTTTAATGCAGCAGGATCAAGATTTGTCGAGATAATAGTGGAAAGACCTTTAATTACACGTCTATTTACGATTTCAAAAAGCTGTGCTCTAATAAATTCGTTCAGAAATTCCGTTCCGAGATCATCAATAATGAGTAGATTGCTCTCGAAAATATAGTGATACGTAGTACTGAGAAGCCTGCTTTCATCCTCGTATTTTTTTTTGTTCATAAGAAAGGGCGAAAGAACATTTTCAAAAAGTTCATTCGAAGAAAGGTAAAGTACACTGTGACCTGTATCTAAAAGGGCTTTAGCCACGCAGTTGCATAGAAATGTTTTACCTAAACCAACATCTCCAAAAAGTAAAAAATTAAGACTAGGACTGGTATCATCAAATGTATCACAAAAATTTTTAAACTGTTTTGCAGTATCAGTCATGAGTACACATGGCGGTTCCATGTTATTATAAGGCTTGTTACTGAACAGAGATATATCAAATGTATCAAAATTCTCAGCAGAGAGCTGCTTTTCAAGACCAGAAGCTTTATATAAATCAGCTACCTGCATTTTTTTTACACAAGAACATATTTCGCCGTTAATGTTTCCGGTATCATTGCAAATATGGCATGAATATAAAGGATCCAGATAATTTGCAGGAAAACCATTCTGTATGAGCAGAGAACGTTTTTTTGATGAAAGAAATGAAATATAATCAGAAAGTTTCTTTCTTGCATCCACTTTTTCAGAACCGCTCATCTGAGTTGTGAGCTGTCTTTTCATTAAATCAAGAGAAGAAGATGATATATCTGAATTTATATTTTTTATTTCTGGAATTTTGTTTTCAATTTCAGATTTTCGCTTTTCCTGTGCTTTTTCATTTTCTATACGTATCAGTCGAAGTCTTTCCTGATAATCGGTATTGATGCCTGAAAAATCAATCATCATCTTTCCTCTTATATTTCTGTGCATAGAGATTTACAATTTCATCCAGATCTTTTGACATGTCCTTCTGTGGGAAGTCTGCGGAATTCCTACTGGAAGCAGCAGAATGAGCAATGGATGATTTTGAATGCTCATTTTTTTTGGCAGACTGCATTTCAGCTTTATGTTCGCCATCCGATTTTACAATATCATCAAAGCGATGTACACCTTTTTTATTCCAGCTGCATAAAATTCCTTCAACGTAAGGAAATGAAGCTTTATTATTAAGAACAGCCCGCTTGCAAGCCTCGAGAATTATCTGTTCAGAAAAACCATATTTTTCTATCCAGCGATCAATATAATCGCGTTCAACAGGTGCGGCAAGGTACCGGTCTGTAATTCCGAGAGCTTTTATTATATGGCTGTATGGTCCGAAGTACCTTTCTGAGAAAAGCTCGGCAGTTTCCCTGTCTGTAATACCCTTTTTGAACCATGTGACTGCAACTGCCTGAAAGTATCTTGAATTTGTTTTCTTTATTGAAGCGCAATATTCAAGAAGATACTCACACAGATCCATGGATAATTTAAGATCATCATGTATATAAATAAGAGCATTTATGTCTGTCTGAGAAGGAGTCCTTTTAAAATAAACAGCAGCCTGCTGAATAAGTGAAGAAATATCAGGATCAGACAGAACAGCATTCAGCTTTTCTCTTGAAGGAGGAACATTATCTGGAACCAAAATGTCATTTTCAGTGTTATTAATATTTTCATTAACATCATCACCGGCAGTAATGTCAGTATCATAATTAATATTTTCAGATGATTTATCTGCAGGGATGCTCTTAATATCTTTTTTGGCATATTTTGTTTTGATATCGGAAGACATATCATTTTGGGCAGCAGCGTCAACAGATTTCGAGAAAAGAAAATTATAAGTATTATTTTTGGGTTTTCTGAGGCTGAGCAGAGTAATTCCGATTACAGAATGATTTTCATCATATGCAATACTTATTGCATCTTTACTTATCCAATACTCAATGCCACGCATAACGTCATTTTCATTACAGTGGAGATGATCAGCTAAATCAGATGTGGAAAACCCTTTTTTTGCACTGCATAGAAAAGCAAGATATATATATAACTTTACAAATGCATCGTTGGCATCAGGCATATAATATTCAATGAAATTATTTGAAATGTTTGTATAAGATTCGTTTTCGGCATGAATCGGTATATGTGGCATTTTCTCAGCATCCTTTTAAAGTAGTATTTACATAAAATGGTATTTTGGAAAAACAGATTTCTGTTTTTAAAATATTTTAAAATAAAAGTGAAAAACAGGGCAAAAAAATAGCGGCATATTAAATATGCGCAATTTAATTTTGACTTCGAAAAGGATTATATCAGTGAAAATATTCTTTTGCAAACGGTGAGACTCCGCCTTATTGGCATGCTAAACATATGTTGAAAGTGTTGATTGTGTTGATAAAATATATAAAAATCGATTAAAGCAAAAAAAAACGGGGACTGCTGAAACTGATTCAATCTCCGTTTTTTGTTGATAAGAAAGTGTATAAAAAAATATGTCTATAATATAAATTGTGAATAATGTTGATAATTATTTTTTTAACAGGGCTTCTCCGACAGAATCAATATTTCCTGCACCCATAGTTATCAACAAATCATTTTCTTTTAAATTTTCTTTTAAATATTTTTCAATAGCAGAAAAACTGCCAAGATAAACAGCATCAGTTCCAAGGCTTTTGATTTTGAGAGCCAGATCTGCTGATGAAACAGTACCATCATCTACTTCCCTTGCGGCATAAATATCGGCAAGCAGAACGTGGTCACATACTGAAAGTGCATC
>CALMUC010000167.1 GCA_937872845.1 uncultured Lachnospiraceae bacterium
GGTCGGACAAGTTCCCAGTAAAGGAGCCGCAACTATGTTCTTTGCAACATATCTTGCTGCATAAGCTGCAGAACGGTCTACTTTTGTAGGATCCTTTCCTGAAAATGCACCGCCGCCATGACGTGCATAACCTCCATAAGTATCAACTATAATCTTTCTTCCGGTAAGACCTGAATCCGCTGCAGGTCCGCCTTTTACAAATCTCCCTGTAGGATTAATAAAATATTTTGTATTTTCATCAACCATATCCTGCGGTATTATTTCATCAAAAATATATTTTCTGACATCTTTATGAATCTGATCCTGCGTAACCTTTTCATCGTGCTGTGTTGAAAGTACAACTGTATCTATGCGAACAGGTTTTCCCTCCTCATTATATTCAACTGTAACCTGGGTTTTTCCATCCGGGCGAAGATATGGGAGCGTTCCATTCTTACGCACTTCTGACAGCCTGTGAGAAAGCTTATGTGCAAGTGAAATCGGATATGGCATAAGTTCAGGTGTTTCATTTGTTGCATAGCCAAACATCATTCCCTGATCTCCTGCTCCTATTGCCTCAATTTCAGAATCATCCATATTTTTTTCCTTTGCCTCGAGAGCTTTGTTAACTCCCATTGCAATATCATCCGACTGGTCATCTATTGAAGTTATAACCCCGCATGTATCAGCATCAAAACCATATTTTGCACGGTCATATCCAATTTCTCTTATTGTTTCCCTTACAATTTTTTGAATATCCACATATGCACCTGTACGTATCTCTCCCATAACAAGCACAAGACCGGTAGTACAAGCTGTTTCACATGCAACATGGCTGTTTGGATCCTGTTCAAGGATAGCATCAAGAACCGCATCAGAGATCTGATCACAGATTTTATCCGGATGCCCTTCTGTCACGGACTCGGATGTAAAAAACCTTTTTTCCATATTTGTTCCTCCTGAGTTTCTGCTTAAAATACACTGCAAAAAAAATAATCCGGGCTTCTCTCATTGAAGGCCGGATTTGAAAAAACTAATTACATATTCAAATCCTCTTATCGATCAGACAGTTTTTATGTCTGCTCAGGTCGGCACCTTCCTTTTTCTGCATATTGCAATCTGGTTTGGGGTTGCCGTGGCTTCAACGTCCCTTGTGACTCCGCCACTCTGAATAAGAGAAATATTTTTATCAGATAGAATGAAGATACATCAATTACCTATCTTCGTCAATAGAAATTGTACGCATGATTCACATTAATTTTAATACTGCATAAAATTAATTTTATGATATAATATGTGTCTCTTTGAACAATTATTTTATATCAAAATGGCAAAAATCATTTTTTATTTTGTCACAAATACACTTAATTGCCCTTAATGTTTTATTCTGTCTATTGATTTTTTTTATTTAAATTTAAGGAGATTCTTATGAAAAAGAACGACTGTATATTTTGTATGCTTGCAAACGGTGATATTCCAACAAATACAATTTATGAAGATGATGATTTTCGTGTGATTCTTGATGCAAGCCCTGCTGCTTTCGGACATGCTCTTATTTTGCCCAAAAAACACTATGCTAATATATTCGAAATAGATCCGACTCTTTTGCAAAAAGCTCTTCCTCTTGCACAAAAAGTTGCGCTTGCTGTAAAGGAAGTATTCAAATGCGATGGTATCAACATACAGCAGAACAATGGTGCTGCTGCAGGTCAGACCGTATTCCATTTTCACATTCATATCATTCCAAGATATGATGATGACGGCATAAATCTTAACTGGCCTCAAAAAGAAGTTTCTGATGAAGAGCAGCAGAATATTTGCAAGAAGCTTCATGAAAAACTTAATTAGATATATAATACGTATACATCTTTTTATGCCGTTCAACATATTAAATAATAAATGAAGTTTTAAAATCTATTTACAATCCTCTCTTTATTATGATAGAGTACGTTAATGTGCCAGTTTAGTGACTATTTTATAATCATTTAACCTTTATAGGTCCAGGAGGTATGAAACTGTGAGTTTTTCAGCTGAAATATCCAGATTTCAGGATAAAGAAATTATAAGACTTGAAGCCGGAAAATATCGTGCTGTAATAGCACCTTTTCTTGGAAGCAATATTGTAGAAATGTATGATTTAGAACTCGGTATTGATTTCTTTCGTCATGACTCGTCACGTTCTGTTGAAGAAATGAAAAAATCACCAGAAGTATATGGTTTTCCGTCTCTTCTCTTTGCAAACCGTCTGGCTGACGGTATTATGAAGTGCAGTGACTACACATATCATTTCCCGGTAAATGACTCTGAAGGAGGAAATCATCTGCATGGTTTTCTTCATAAGAGAGAACATTCAATAGTAACTGCCGAGGTAGATGGAAATACAGCTATAGCAAAGACAAAATTCATTTATAATGAAACAGATCCCTTTTGGGGATTTTTCCCTGTTTCTTTTTGTGCTGAATTTACTTTTATGCTTGCTGAAAATGGCATGCATTACTCACTGACAATCACTAATACATCTGATCGTCAGATGCCTGTCGGTCTCTGTAATCATGTAGCTTTCCGAGGTCCATTTGAAGATGGCGGAGATCCTTTAGATACACGCCTTTACCTTCCTATAGGAGATAAATGGCCTTTGGATCCCATGACAAATGACCCGACTCTTAATGAAGTCAGTCTTGATAATCATGACCGTCAGTATCTTACTGGTGATATAATTCCGGTAAAGCAGAATATCGACAACGATGTATATAACATTGAAACAGGCGAGATTGATGGAAAGCCATTCCGCGGTGCTCTTATTTCAAATATAAGGACAGGCAATCAGATAGTTTATGAAGTAGATGATAATTTTAAGTTCTGGGTTGTCTGGAATGATGGCGGTGAAAAAGGATATTTCTGTCCTGAACCTATGACATGGATGATTAACGCTCCAAACCTTCCTATTCCCACATCAGAGTCTGGTTATATGGAATTATCTCCATATAAATCCATTACAGTAACCGAATGCATTTCAAGCAGACATATCTGATAATCGATTTTCATAATGTCACTTGTATAAAGTCATGCTGGCATTATAAACATCAGAAAACCCACATATTAACTGAATATTTTGAATATTTAAACGAGGCTGAATTTTCTTGTCATTCAGCCTCGTTTATTATATAATCTTATCATATATGGCGGTCATTTTTATGATCGCCTTTGATTCCGGAGACCGTTTCCGGGAAATACCATTTAAAGAAGGGAAGGTATCAAACATGAAATTTGGTTACTTTGAAGACGAAAGCAAAGAATACATCATCACATCTCCAAGGACTCCATATCCATGGATCAACTATCTTGGAACTGAGAGTTTTTTCTCTCTCATTTCTAATACAGCAGGGGGATATCATTTTTATAAGGATGCACGTCTCAGACGAATCACAAGATATCGTTATAATAATGTTCCCGTAGATTTGGGCGGACGTTATTTTTACATTAATGATGGAGGTGTTGTCTGGAATCCGGGATGGTCACCTGTGAAAACCGAACTGGATTTTTATCAGTGCCGCCATGGAATGGGTTATACTGTAATCACCGGAAAAAAGAATGAATTAAAAGCAGAAGTCACATTCCTTGTTCCTCAAAATTACAATGGTGAAATTCAGAAAGTTGTACTTAAAAATGAAGGCACAACGCCAAAATCATTCACACTCTTTTCTTTCCTTGAATGGTGTCTTTGGAATGCGGAAGATGATGAGCATAATTTCCAGCGTAATTTCAACACTGGCGAAATGGAAGTTGAGGGGTCAACTCTTTTTCATAAAACAGAATATAAAGAAAGAAGAAATCATTTCGCATTCTATACTGTAAATTCACCTATAGACGGCTATGACTGTGACCGTGAAAGTTTCATGGGGCTTTACAACGGTTTCGATCATCCTGATGTCGTATTTGCAGATCAGTCTAAGAATTCAACTGCAGACGGATGGTCACCTGTTGCTTCACAGATGATCCGTGTAAACCTTGCTCCGGGCGAGGAACGTTCATTCGTTTACATTCTTGGTTATGTTGAAAATGATAATAAAGAAAAATGGAATGCTGATGGTTCAATGAACAAATCAAAAGCATATGACATGATGAAACAGTTTGACACTGTTGAAAAGGTTGATGCAGCTCTTGAATCAAATAAAAAATATTGGAACGATCTGCTTTCTAAATATACAGTAAGCACTCCTAACGATAAAGTTGACCGCATGGTTAATATCTGGAACCAGTATCAGTGTATGGTCACGTTTAACATGTCACGTTCTGCTTCATATTTTGAATCAGGAATCGGACGTGGAATGGGATTCCGTGATTCAAACCAGGATCTTCTTGGATTTGTACACCAGATTCCGTCACGTGCAAGAGAACGTCTTATAGATCTTGCATCTACCCAGTTTGAAGATGGCGGATGTTATCATCAGTATCAGCCTCTTACAAAGAAAGGCAACGATTCCGTCGGTGGAGATTTCTCGGATGATCCTTTATGGATGATTCTTTCAACTGTTGCTTATATCAAAGAGACGGGCGATATGGGTATTCTTGATGAATC
>CALMUC010000168.1 GCA_937872845.1 uncultured Lachnospiraceae bacterium
ACGACGCTCTTCCGATCTATATTACAAACAGACTTGGAAATCCTAGCGAATACGATGCATTTGCAATCAACATGGTTAAGACAGATAATGGCGCTTCATACACATCTATTTTGAATCAGTAATAAAGACGGAATTTACCCAGGGAGGGATGTCAGGTATCCTGACAGACCCTCCCTTTTAAAAAGAAATAAGGGGTGTAATGATATGGCAGATGAAAAGAAAGATAATGTCATCCTGTCGATTCGAGGCATGAGCAAGTCTTTCGGACGGAACAGAGTTCTGAACCACATCAATTTGGATGTGAAAGAGGGATCCATAATGGGTCTCATGGGTGAGAACGGGGCAGGAAAATCAACAATGATGAAATGCCTTTTTGGTACATACCAGAAAGACGAAGGTTCAATAATCTTAAATGGAAAGGAAGTTAATTTTTCCGGACCTAAAGATGCACTTGAAAATGGAATTGCAATGGTTCATCAGGAACTTAATCAGTGTCTTGAAAGAAGTGTTGTAGATAATCTCTTCCTGGGAAGATATCCTCTGAATTCATTCGGAGTGATAGATGAAGGAAGAATGAAAAAGGAAGCATCAGACTTGTTCAGAAGACTTGGAATTACAGTCAATCTGACGCAGCCAATGAGAAGAATGTCAGTATCACAGAGACAGATGTGTGAAATAGCAAAAGCAATTTCCTATCATTCTAAGATAATAGTACTTGATGAACCGACATCTTCGCTTACTGCTCCTGAGGTTGAAAAGCTTTTTAATATGATGAGAAAGCTTAAGGCGGAGGGAATTTCTCTTATATATATTTCACATAAAATGGATGAGATTTTCGACATATGTGATCAGGTGTCAGTTCTTAGAGATGGAAGCCTTGTTGCAACGAAAGACTGCAAGGATACAAATATGAATGAACTTATATCAGCAATGGTTGGACGTTCACTTGAAAATCGTTATCCACCGGTAGACAATGCACCTGGAGAAACAGTTTTTTCAGTACAGCATTTGTCTACAAAATATGCACCGCATTTGCAGGATATTTCATTTGATGTAAAGAAGGGCGAAATATTTGGACTTTATGGTCTTGTTGGAGCCGGACGTACAGAACTTCTGGAAACAATATTCGGCGTACGCACAAGAGCGTCAGGACGTGTATATTATAACGGAAGGCTGAGTAATTTTAATACGCCACGCGAGGCTATGGATCATGGATTTGCCCTTATTACAGAGGAACGTAAAGCAAATGGACTTTTTATAAAAGGAGACCTTACATTCAATACAACGATTGCGAATCTTAAACAATATGAGTCGGGAATATCACTCTCTGATGATAAAATGGTTCGTGCTACGGCAAAAGAAATCAATGTCATGCATACAAAATGTATGGGACCTGAGGATATGATTTCAAGTCTTTCAGGTGGAAATCAGCAGAAAGTTATATTTGGAAAATGGCTGGAGAGATCTCCTAATATTTTCATGATGGATGATCCGACAAGAGGAATTGACGTTGGTGCAAAATACGAAATATACGAATTGATTATAAAAATGGCAAAACAGGGTAAAACAATAATCGTTGTATCTTCGGAAATGCCGGAAATTTTAGGAATAACAAACCGTATAGGAGTTATGTCTAACGGGTTCCTTGCAGGAATTGTTAATACAAAAGATACCAATCAGGAAGAGCTGCTTCGACTCAGCGCAAAATGTCTGTAATGGAGGGTGATATATATGGCAAATAATAAAATCCTGTCGGCTGAGGAGGAAGCACAGCTTCTGAAGCCGATTGATGAACATATCGGTAAGATTCAAAGCCAGATAGATGAACTTCGTAAAGAGGGAACTGATCGTGTTCTGGCACTCAAAAATCATATTTCTGTCATAAAGGCAGATAAGAATTATACAAAAGATGAAAGAAATTCTGCAGTATCGAAAGACAAGTCGGAAATAGAAAAAGCAAAAGAAATAGAAAACAGAAATAAGGAAAAGATTTCGGGACTTATCTCGGAAGCAGAGACTTATCTTAAGAATCATTTTGACAAGGAATATTATTCAAAAGTTGTTGAAAGTACAGAGGCAGAAAAAGCTCAGGTAGAAAGTGAATATGATAAGACAATATTTGAAATTAAATCTGAGTATGATAAGAACAGAGCGAAGCTTTCTGATAAACAGGAAATAAAGGATGAGAATTACGTATATAAAAATAAAATCTTTGATGCAAAGATGACGCGTGATTCAAAACTTCAAACAATAAAAGACAGAAAGCATGATGCATTTTCTTATAAATATCATCTTATTGATCTTCTCAGAATGTCAAAGTTTACGTTTAGACAGAAAAGGGTACAAAGCAGAGAAAATTATAAATATACATTTAACAGGACGCAATTTCTTTATAAAAATGGACTGTACATCGTAATTGTACTTATATTTATTGCTTTATGTATAATTACGCCAATAGTAAAACATACACCGCTCCTTACAGCGGCAAATGTACTTAATATTCTTCAACAGGCATCACCACGTATGTTCCTGGCACTTGGGGTTGCAGGACTTATCCTTCTTACCGGTACTGATCTTTCGGTTGGACGAATGGTAGGTATGGGTATGGTTACAGCAACAATTGTCATGCATCAGGGTATTAATACAGGTGGAGTATTTGGACATATATTTGATTTTACAGGTCTTCCTGTAATGGGAAGAGCATTTCTGGCACTTCTCTGCTGCATAGTTCTTACAACAATGTTTGCATCTATCGCCGGATTCTTTATGGCAAGGTTTAAGATGCATCCGTTTATATCTACAATGGCGAATATGCTTATAATTTTTGGACTTGTTACGTATGCAACAAAAGGTGTATCTTTCGGAGCAATTGAAGCTACAATTCCTAATATGGTAATACCGAAGATTTCAGGGCTTGGTAACTTCCCGACAATTATTATCTGGGCACTTGTTGCTATCATTGTAGTATGGTTTATCTGGAATAAAACAAGATTTGGTAAAAACCTTTATGCCGTAGGTGGAAATCCTGAAGCAGCAGCTGTATCTGGTATATCAGTATTTAAGGTTACACTTGGGGCATTTGTACTTGCAGGTATTCTTTATGGATTTGGTTCATGGCTTGAGTGCTGCAGGATGGTCGGTTCAGGATCAGCAGCATATGGACAAGGATGGGATATGGATGCAATCGCAGCCTGTGTAGTAGGTGGTGTATCATTTACAGGTGGTATTGGTAAGATTTCAGGTGTTGTTGTAGGTGTACTGATCTTCACATCACTTACATATTCACTGACTATACTTGGTATTGATACAAACCTTCAGTTCATTTTTGAAGGTATTATAATTCTTGCAGCTGTAACGCTTGACTGCTTGAAATATGTACAGAAGAAGTAATTTCTTCCTAAATTTTGGAAACCCTTATTTCACCATGGCGGGAGGATCGGCTTATATGGCTGGTTCTCCCGTTTTCTGATATAATGAAAATGTTTGAATTACAAAAATTATTTGAAACTTTGTTGGAGTTTTTTAAAGTGTTTTGAAGGGTTTTGAATTGCTTTAAAATGTTCTGAATTGCTTTCAGATTTTTCAACTTACTAATTGAAGGAAATGAATTAATATGGATAAATATAGTGTTTTACTTGTAGATGATGAGCAGGAAGTAATAGATATTATTCGTCAGAAAATTGATTGGGAAGAGATTGGATTTAATGTAATAGGAAGTGCGGAAAATGGCGTAAAGGCACTGGAACTTGCAGAAAAATATCAGCCGGATGTGGTTATAACTGATATAAAGATGCCTTTCATGGATGGACTGGAACTTTCGAGGAGATTAAAAAAAGATCTGCCAAACACACGAATCATGCTGTTTACAGGGTTTGATGAATTTGAGTATGCAAAGGAAGCCATACATCTTGAAATAGAAGATTATCTTCTTAAACCTATAAATGCAAAAGAGCTTATTGAAGCACTTAGTAAACTGAAAAACACATTGGATCAGGAAAAAGAGGAACGTCTGAATATAAAAAAATTGGAAAATTATTATATGGATTCTCTTCCTCTTTTACAGATAAATTTCTTTGTATCTCTTATAGAAGGCAGAATAAGAGAGGATAATCTCGAGCAATATATGAGTGATTATAAGATTAATCTGAATGGACCATTTTATACAGTAGTTGCATTTCATACATCTACGCATAGAATTCCTGAAAATATGACACCACTTCTTCTGAGCATGTCAGTTCAGCAACAGGTAAAAGATGTACTCGGAACAAATTGGAGGGGTGAGATATTTACATATCTTGGCAATACAGTAATGATTGCAGAATTAAAAAATCATGAAGAGGCGGCATCACTCACAGATGCATGTGATCATTTTGCAAAATGGGCAGGTCGTGTTATGGGAGCAGTTGTTACGGCAGGAATCGGTCGCACATGTGCTAAACTTACCGAACTTGAATTATCATATGAGGGAGCAAGAGAGGCTGTTTCATACCGTGTACTTTATGGGACAAACCGTGCAATCAATATTGCGGAAATTGCTCCTCAGGAAGAAAAATTTTCAACAGATGCTGAAGAAGATTTTCTTCATGATCTTTTTAAGGCGATTCATGTTGGAGATAAAGAAAAAATAGAAGAATCTGTGGAACGTGAAGTCGAAAATGTTCATAAGATGGCATTGACTGTAAATCAGTATCACCTCACAATTATGGAAATGGTTGGTGCATGGTACAGATTTTCGGCTAATAATTTCCTGAATTTTGATGATTTTAAAGGTAATGTAAAAGATCCTTATCGTGAAGTAAATGAAATGGATGAGGGAACATTAAAAAAATGGCTTATGGGTGTTTCTTTTTCGTTGAGTGAAACCCTTAAGAATGCACGAAATAATTCATCGAGATCAATAATTGCCAAAGCTAAAGAATTTGTACATGATCGTTATACTGATCCTGATCTTTCACTTGATGTTGTATGTGCTGAACTTGGAGTTTCAAATTCATATTTTTCTACAATTTTCAAAAAAGAAACAGGACACTCTTTTATAGCATATCTTACAGATTACAGAATGCGCCGGGCAGCTGAGAGAATTATTGAAACAACAGAAAAAAATTATGAAATTGCTGAACATGTCGGATATTTAGACGCAAATTACTTTAGTTATGTTTTTAAGAAAGCATATGGAATGTCACCTTCCAGGTATCGCACAACACATATAGGAAAATAAGAAGAATGTCGGATAACTTTAAATTACAATTTAAAAGAAGAGAACCTTTTGGTATTCAGTCAACGATTATGATGGCACTTATGGGTGTTACATTTTCTATAGCACTTCTTATAGGAATAGTTATTTATAGTCGTTATGTACAAAGTTCACAGCAGGTTTCCTTGCAAAATACTGCAAGTATGATACAGCGTACAGCAGAAAATCTGGAGTATACTCTTCTCGATATGAGACATATCTCTGATGCGGTAAATTATAATGTTATTCAGGAAGATGATGTTTCTGATTCAGCATTTATAACATCATTAAATCTTTTGTATGAGACAAATAATGATAAAATTTTGACAATTGCGCTTTACGATAAAAATGGAAAATTAATATCAGCTGAACCGGTTACGAAAGAAAAAAACGATGCAGATGTAAAGAGTCAGCCGTGGTTCGAAAATGCAGAAAATGAAATTGAAAATGTTCATTTTTCAACCCCGCATATTGAGAATTTATTTGTAAATTCGACTGGAAAATTTCATTGGGTAATATCGCTCAGCCGTTCTGTAGATATAACAAAAGGCGGAGTGCCGGAAAATGGAATTCTGCTTGTAGATATGAACTATTCCGGAGTGTCAGATATAATGGAACAGATAAATGATACAGAAAACGGTCAATATTATTATCTGATAGATGGAAATGGTAATATAATTTACCATCCTAAGGCAGAGGAGATATCGAGGGGGATTTTTTCGGAGAATCCCCAAAAAGCGGCTTCTTATGAGGATGGAGTATATACAGAAAAACAGAATGGTGAAAAACGTAAAGTCGTTGTTCAGACAATTTCTTATACAGGATGGAAGCTGGTGGGGGTTATTCCTAAATCTGCAACAGAGGCAAATACAAGTAAATTTCAATATTTTGTATTGGCAGCATCTGCAGTTTTTATAATGATGCTTCTTGTTGTAAATAGAATAATTGCAAATAGAATTTCACGGCCGATAAGAAAATTGAGTGACTCAGTCAAAGATTATGGGGCCGGTGAAAAGCCGGATATATATATAGGCGGATCAACGGAGATAAGACATCTGGGTAGTTCTGTACAGAAATCATATGAAGAAATAGAACGTTTGATGAAAGAAATAGTGGAGCAGCAGAACCAGAGAAGAAAAAGTGAACTTGCGGCACTTCAGAGTCAGATAAATCCTCATTTCCTTTATAATACACTTGATTCTATAACATGGATGATAGAGGGCGGGAAAAATGAAGGCGCTGTAACTATGATTTCTGAACTTGCAAAATTACTTCGTATCAGTCTTTCGAAAGGAAGAACGATTATTCCGGTTCAGCAGGAAATTCAGCATAGTAAGAGTTATATGAATATTCAGAAAGTTCGTTATAAAGATAAATTTGAAGTTGAATTTGATATAGATTCAGAAATAGATAATTACTGTACTGTGAAACTTATTATTCAGCCAATCCTTGAAAATGCAATATATTATGGAGTTGGTGATATGGATCCTGATGATGGCGGGAAAATTCTTGTTAAAGGCAGGATGAGAAATGGGGATATATATATTGAGGTAATTGATAATGGTATGGGAATGACTGAAGAGACAGCAAAGAATGTATTGACTGACAATGAAAAGGTACAAAAGAGAGGTTCAGGAGTCGGACTTGTAAATGTGCATAACAGGATTCAGATTATGTTTGGAACTGAATATGGACTGATTATAAAAAGCGAACCGGATGAAGGAACAACTGTGACTGTTCATTTACCTGCCATTTTATATAATGATGATAATGTTAAGGCAATTGAGGACGCAAAAGTACAGAAAGATATAATATCAGAAAAAGAAAATTAAGGAGGAAAAAATGAATGAAAAATAATCATGGGTTATTCATTTTTGTAGAAGTTATACTCCTTATTGTTGCTGTCCTTTTCATTATAAAATTTTTGGGAAATGACCGTCCGGAAAAGAAAGTTGCCGTTATACTGAATGATTCCGGTGAAGAAAAGTGGAATGCAGCAATAAGCGGATTAAAAAAAGGCGCTAAAGAAAAAGGCATACATATAGTGATTTGCAATACTGATGAGATAGATTCAGCAGATGAAGAAAAAGAAATTATAGATGAACAGCTGGCAAATGGTGTCTGTGCAATTGTTGCACAGCCGGCTCCCGGAAAGGATTCTTCAAAGGTACTTATAGACACCAATAAGAAGGTACCTGTACTTCTTATTGACTCAGGTGTGAATGATAAACATGAAAACCTTCCAACAATAGAGCCGGATCAATATTCTGTCGGAGTTAATCTTGGCATTGAAATGAAAGAAAGCAGAGAAGATGGTCTTCGTGGTAAGACAATCGGAATAGTCGGCGGGATCAAAGGACTTTCAGGAAATGATGAAATAGAAGAAGGATTCCGCAGTGTATTGGAAAATACTGGATGTAAAGTAGAATGGACAATGAATTATTTTTCCAATTTGGATGCATTTGCAACTAATATAGAAGCAGAAAAACCGGTTGATTTTATCGCTGTTCTTGAGACAAGTGCACTTGAAGAAGTTGGGAGTCTGTCTGAAAGTAATAGTTTGCATGGAGCATTGGTTTATGGAATAGGCAATAGTGAGAAAACGTTTGATTTTCTTGACAGAGAAGTAGTTCAGGGACTTGTTACGGTTGATGATTTTGAAATGGGATATATGGCGGCAAGTGAGATATCAAGAAAAATAAGCAACAGATTTTACAAAATGACAAGTCGTATGGTCAGCATCAGAGAAATACATAAAGAAGATTTGTTTAAAGACGAAAACGAAGTATTTCTTTATTCATTTAAATAGTGACGATTATGGCAGATAATGTAAATTGTGGTAAATATTGTGAATCGATGAGATTATAAAGGCAACAATTAAATGAGAAGAAAGATGAAAAAAAGTTCGAAAAAAATTAAATTTAAAATTATAAGCGTTTTTGTTGCATTTTTCTTTGCGTTATCTATGACTTCGGGATGCGGAAGCAAAAAAAGTGATGAAGTAAAAACGATGAGAATAGGCGTTGTCAAGTATAGCCAGAATGATGTTTTCATAAATGCTGTTTCAGACTGTATAAAGAAAAATATTGATCAAAAAAAGACTGATAAAATGAATACAATTATGACAGTCAGGAGTGGAGATAATGATCAGGCTCAGCAGAATGAAGAAGTTGAAGAGATGATTGATGCAGGGTGTGACATATTATGCATTGATCTTGTAGATAGAACTGCTCCGACTAAAATAATAGATATGGCAAAGAAAAATAATATTCCTGTGATATTTTTTAATCGTGAACCGGTAAAAGAAGATCTTATGAGGTGGGAAAAACTGTATTATGTCGGTGCTGATGCTGAAGAATCAGGAGTTATGCAAGGTGAACTTGCAGCGGACGCAATAAAAAAAAATAGCAAGGTGGATCGGAATAAAGATGGTAAGATACAATATGTTGTTCTGGAAGGGCAGACGGGGCATCAGGATACAATTATTCGTACAGATAAAGCAGTAAGTACAATTTCACAAAGTGGAATTGTAATGGATAAGGTATCATATGAGATTGCAGACTGGAACAGAGCACAGGCGGAAAATCATATATCACAGCTTATAGAAAAAAATAACAGTTCGATTGAGCTTATTCTTGCAAATAATGATGAGATGGCTCTTGGAGCGATAGATGCATATGAAAAAGCAAATGTAACGGAATCAAGCAGACCTTTGATTTTTGGAATTGATGGTCTTGATGATGGTTTAAATGCAGTGAAGAATGGTGAAATGAGCGGAACTGTATATAATGATAAAGAAGGACAGGCAAAGGCAATTGCAGATCTTGCAGTGGCATTATTTAATAGACAGAATTTATCACAATTCAAATTTACAAATGATAAATATTTAATTTTACCATATAAGAAAATAGATAAAAAAAATGTAGATCAGTTTATATCAGATGATTGAAAATAGAAATGATCTGCATGAAAACTGAAATAACCTGAATGGAATTTGAGATGACCTGTATAAAACTGAAAAATAACAAAGAGGAAAATATGGAAATTTCTGAATGGGAAGAAAAATTTTATAAGGAATTGAATCCTGAAAAAAGATATATGATATTACAGGAAAATAATGATATTGACGGCATGTCAGATTACAGAAAAAAAATCTGGGAAAAAAGATATGGAAAAGGCAGACCGAGAAAAGATCTTTATGTGAGATGTCTTATGGATATGAAATTCATTCATGAAAGTGGTGTAACTGATTTTAGCGGAGCAAGAAAAAAACAGGCAGCTGAAATACTTGTTAATCTTGGACTTGCAGATGCTGAAAATTATCCGGATGCTCAACGTCAGATCATACTTTTGGAATTGAAAAATTCATTTTTGAAATATATAGATGTGAGCAGAGGCGGCAGGGGATTTACTTCACTTGTATTTGGAATGGGGCAGCTTTCAGATGATGGTGTAGCAAAAAAAATTGCAGATCAGATAAGTGCGATAGCTTTTGACATGCCATACAGATTTAAAATGGAACATGAATACGAATTATTACAGAATGCAGCGCTTCTTGCATTCAGAGAAGTATATCCGAACAGGGAACAGTATTTGAGAAAACATTAATGTGAACTGGAAATTATGAACAAAAAGAATAAGAATTAATGGTAACTAGGAAATAGTAACAAAGAAAAAGAAACAAATTTGGAAAGTGAGGACATATATGCTGCTTTCAAATATAAAATATGTGGTTATAAGGGGTATTACAGAGATAGGAATATCTATAATAATTTCAGTTGTGATATTTATTTTGATTTATATTATACATAGATATATTATTGTTCCAGAAATATGTAAAAAATCAGCAGAAAAATGTCGTAAAGAAAAACATGTTGTGAAAGCTGAAATCCATAGGATATTGGAACACTCAGAAAAAAACGGATCTGCAAAAAGAGCAGGTGTATATCAGTACCAATATCAGATTGACGGGCATAAATACTACAGAACGATAAAAAAATATTATGAAAATGATAAATATCCGGTTCAGCCTTTACTTTTTTATAGGAAAAAGCCAAATATGGCTACGATTGAAGAGTATTGCGGATCAATGGAAACAGAACAGGGTATGATTTTTTTGGTTATATTTATAATTACACTTTTATCAGTATGTATAATAATGAATTTATAAAAAATTTATAATTAAAATAAAACATCATAAATTTTATGAAAAGAAATGTAGAAGCTGGAGGGAAAAATGGTAAAGCATATAATTTTATGGCAGCTGAATGATGAACTTTCAATAGATGAAAAAGAACTTGTAAAAAAACAGATAAAAGATGGACTTGAAGGACTTTCAGGTAAAATTTCCGGACTGAAAGAAATTAATGTCAATATAAATCCGCTGGTGTCTTCAAATGCAGACATAATGCTGGATTCAACACTTGAAAATGAAGAGGCATTAAGAGCATATGCTGTTCATCCTGAGCATGTTAAAATTGCAAATGAAATTGTACGCCCTAATACAAAACAAAGAGTATGCATGGATTTTGAAAAATAGCTATAAAGAAGCAGAAGGTAATATTTATGACTTTAAATCAGATGTATTATGTAGTAACAATTGCAGGAAGTAAATCAATGACAGAGGCAGCTGGAAAACTTTTTTTGTCGCAGCCAAGTCTTACTGCATCAATCCACGAACTTGAAAAAGAACTCAATATAAAAATTTTCAATAGGACAAATAAAGGTATAACACTTACATCTGAAGGAGAGGAATTTCTTTCGTATGCACGGCAGATGCTTGAATCACAGGATTTGATACGTGAACGTTATCTGGGCGTTCAGAAGGGGAAAAAGAAGTTTTGTGTTTCTTCACAGCATTATTCTTTTGCTGTTGAAGCATTTGTGGATTTACTGAAAAATGAAGATTTTGATGAGTACGAATTTCATATGAGAGAGACTCAGACATATGAGATTATTGAAGATGTAGCACTTTTGAGAAGTGATATAGGTGTTCTTTATCTCAATCCGTTTAATCGTGAAACTCTCATGAGAGAAATAAATGTACATGATCTTGAATTCACACCACTTTTTGAGGTTAAACCACATGTTTTTATAAGTGATAAAAACCCTCTTTCAAATAAAAATAAAGTTACACTGGATGATCTCGCTCCATATCCGAGACTTTCATATGAACAGGGAGAACATAATGCATTTTTCTTTTTTGAAGAGATTCAGAGTACACTTGACAGGAAAAAAGACGTTGTTGTTACAGACAGAGCAACATTATTTAATCTTATTATAGGTCTTAATGGTTATACGATATGCAGTGGTGTTATTAATACAGACCTTAACGGGAAAAATATTGTGGCACGACCACTTGAAGTAGATGATTATATGGAAATAGGATATGTAATACATAAACATGTAAAACAGAGAGAACTTACAAAAAAATATATAGATGCACTAAAACAAAAGAAATGAGTCCAAACCGGAAATAATAGTCTGGACTCATCCTTTAAAATGTGGGGGAAGGTTATGTTCATAAACTTCGTATGAAGTTTATAATTGGTACTATAATATATGCTTGCGATTTATTTGTGAAAAGCAATTGAAAAAAATAAGAAAATAATAAGAAAATAATAA
>CALMUC010000169.1 GCA_937872845.1 uncultured Lachnospiraceae bacterium
CTACACCACAAAAGTCAGATTTTATTAATTATTTTCTTAAAAAAAATAAAAAAGGTTATTGTGCACATTTTGCAAGTGCCGCAACGCTTTGCTTTAGATATATGGGAATTCCGGCAAGATATTGTGAAGGATATGCAATAGATTTTTCGGATGTAACAGGTAAAGGTACAATTTTAGGCGGATCTGATTATGCAGATTATTATTCAGGTGATAATGAAATTGGAAAAACTGCACTTGTTTCGGTAAATGCAACAGATGCAAATGCACATGCATGGGTTGAAGTATATATAGATGGAAAGGGGTGGACTGTAGCTGATGTCACACCTTATTCTACATCCGAGGAAAATGATGCATCTGAAAGCTTCTGGGAAATGTTTAATAATATTCTGGGGGATGGAGGTAACGGAAATACAGAAACGGCAAAACCTGTTGGTAATTCAGGAGGATTTTCTATACATATGAGTGACACCGTTACAAAATTTATTTCACAAATTTTAGCCGGACTGATAATAATTTCTGGATTTATATTTGCTGTTATAAAAATATATCCAACATTAAAATATCATAAAGAATACAGAGGAGCAGGATTTTCAGACAAACTGATTATGAAATATTCATTACTGGCAGCAACATTTAGAAAAAAAGACAGAAAATTCAGAAAAAAAATGAATTTCAGAGATCAGATGTATTATATATATGCGCTGACAGAGTATAATCATGAAAAAATAAAAGATAATACAAAAGATGATATAAAATATGAGACGAAATATGAGATAAAGGACGAAAGTATTGAAAAATTAATACAAATTCTGGAACAAGCCGGCTTTTCGAATAATGATATTTCAGAAATGGATTTTGAATTTGCACTTGATAAATATACCGAAATGTTTGAAAAACTAAGAGAGTATCGAAAAAAACATAAAATAACTGGAAATAGTGTAAATAAAAAAATATAAAGGGGTAAATCAGATAAAAGTAAATCAATATTGTGAAATCAGTTGACAACGAAACTTAGGATGTGCTAGTTTATAGGTACAAATGAAATGCAGAGAACGGGAATATTAGGAAAGTTGATTCCATAAGAGAGATGCCGGATGGTGAAAGGCATTTGGATAGATTTTCTGAACTCGCCCGGGAGCAGCCTGATGAACGAAGTGAAAGCTTTTATGTAGTTGAGGACGGAATCTCTCCGTTATAAGAGAAGGATATAAGGCAGCAGAAACTGTCCGTATCTGAAAGTGCATGTGAAAATCACATGAAATAGAGTGGTACCGCGTGGAATTTATAAACTGCGTCTCTATAAAACAATATAGAGATGCGGTTTTTTTATTGTAAAAACGTATTTCTAAAATCATATATTGAGGAGGAGATAAATATGAAAAATTATAATCATTACAGAAGAGGTTATTATACAGCACCTGCCGGATATACGGACTGGGTAAAAAAAGAATATATAGATCATGCACCTGCCTGGTGCTCAGTAGATCTTCGTGATGGAAATCAGGCACTCGTAGTTCCTATGAGCCTTGACGAAAAACTTGAATTTTATAAAGAACTGATCCGCATAGGATTTAAAGAGATAGAGATTGGATTTCCGGCAGCATCAGACACAGAATATGAATTTTGTCGCAGACTTATTGAAGATAATCTTATTCCTGACGATGTTACAATTCAGGTTTTAACTCAGGCACGTGAACATATTATTCGCAAAACATTTGATGCAGTAAGAGGAGCCAGTCCCGAAAATGTTATAGTTCATGTGTATAATTCAACATCAGTGGCTCAGCGTGAACAGGTATTTAAAAAGTCAAAAGATGAAATAAAGAAAATAGCAACAGATGGAGCCGCACTTCTTAAACATCTTGCAGATGAGGACGGGGCAAAGTATAAATTTGAATATTCACCAGAAAGTTTTACAGGAACTGAACCGGAATATGCACTTGAGGTGTGCAATGCAGTAATAGATGTCTGGAATCCGACGCCAGATAGAAAATGTATAATAAATCTTCCTGCAACTGTTGAAATGTCACTTCCGCATGTATATGCAAGTCAGATTGAATATATGAGTAAAAATATGATAAACAGAGAAAATGTCATTTTATCACTTCATCCGCATAATGACAGAGGATGTGGAGTTGCAGATGCGGAGCTTGGGCTTCTCGCAGGAGCGGACAGAATAGAAGGAACACTTTTCGGAAATGGAGAACGTACTGGAAATGTAGATATAATAACGATAGCAATGAATATGTTTACACATGGTGTAAATCCGGAACTCGATTTCTCAAATATGCCCGAAATTCAGGAAACATATGAAAAATTGACAGGAATGTCAATTTATCCGCGTGAACCATATTGTGGAAAGCTTGTATTTGCGGCATTTTCAGGCTCACATCAGGATGCAATAGCAAAAGGAATGAAATGGAGAGAATCGGATCCTGAACAGAGATGGACTGTACCTTATCTGCCTCTTAATCCTGAAGATATAGGACGTACATATGATGGAGATGTAATACGTATTAACTCTCAATCAGGAAAAGGTGGAATCGGATTTATACTTGAAGCT
Source organism: uncultured Lachnospiraceae bacterium (assembly GCA_937872845.1). Taxonomy (GTDB): domain Bacteria; phylum Bacillota; class Clostridia; order Lachnospirales; family Lachnospiraceae; genus Eubacterium_Q. Next base: position 2,564 of record CALMUC010000169.1, read on the forward strand.
AAGTACGGATATAATCTTCCTAAGAAATTTAAGGAAAGTGTTGGATATGATGTAAAAGAAGTATCTGACCACGCACATAAGGAACTTCAACCTGAAGAAGTACGAGAAATATTTATTAGAGATTATGTAAATATTGAAACACCGATAAAATATAAAGAATGCCATTTTGAACAGTTAAAAGATGGTGGAATACGTTGTGAGCTTACAATAGATAGAAAAGGTGTTCATAAGGTATATCATGGACAAGGCAATGGCAGACTGGATGCTGTAAGCAATGCAATTAAGCGCCATTTTGGCATAGATTTTACGCTGACTGATTATGATGAACATGCACTTGAAAGAGGTTCAAATTCAAAAGCGTGTGCATATGTTGGAATTCAGCCAGTTGAGAGCAACGAAACATGTTGGGGCACAGGAATCCAGGATGATATTGTAGTCGCATCTGTTTATGCATTATTAAGTGCTGTAAATAATGCACTGAAAATTGAAAATTGAAAAAAATAGATGGAATACGATAAAAACTGAAAATGAGTAATTAGAAAAGGACAGCCCACAAATAAAAAACAGAACATAGCATAATGAATAAATAAAGAAGGGTAGTTCGATGATTATATGTAACCCCGCAAGAAGGTATGGTGATTAGCCTGATAGAATCTGCTTTGTGGGAATCATATGGGGGAACTGCCCTTTTTGAAATTCAAATAAAGAGTAATGAAAGGCTTTGAATCCTGACAGATTGAATTTTGACTGTTTGAGTTGTATGATTAGCAAAGTTATATGCATAGATGTATTCATTCGGGAGGATACAGAATTGACAGAAAATTTGTTGAACGGAAATGCGGAAGATTTACATGTGGTGCAGGCAGAACTTCAAAATAGAGATAATCTTTATGAAATGCTGATGGGGATTAAAGAACAGCTGAATAATGTATCGAATAAAGTGAAAGAAACGGAAAAAGCGGAAGCTGAAGAAATATCAGACACATTGAAAAACCGACGTAATTTAGTAAAGGCAGAATATGAAAAACAGTTAAAGGAAGTTCTCAGACAAAAGAAAAAAGAAGCAGATAAACGGTCACGTGAAAAAAACATGAAAGTTGAGGACCGGGTAAAGACTGAAACTTCGGAAATGATTGAAAAAAATAAAGAGTGCAGAAAAAATCTAAAAAAATATTTCAAAGAGCAAAAAGTTCCGTCAATTTGTCTTAGAGATGTTTTTTACTGTATGTTCATGCCCCAAGGAACCTCTGAGATAGCGAAAGCAATTGCTGATTTTGCAATTTTCTTTGCTGTAATACCGTTTTGCGTAGGAATAATTCTAAGATTTCTCTTGTCTCAGGATGCAGAAATCACAGCAAAGACAGTAAATGCACTGTCAATTATAGTTCCTACGGCAGTACTTCTGCTTTTTATAGTGATATATTATTTGATTTATGTCAACATAAAAGTTGCACATATAGAGGCTCTGCGTGAGGGCAGAAATTTAAAAAATGTAATAAAAAAGAATGAAAGAGAAATAAAAACAACAACAAAAAATATTCACAAAGATAAAGATGAAAGCCTGTATGGCCTTGAAAATTACGATGAAAATATTAAACAGCTTGTGATAACTGAAGAAAATATCAGAGCAGAAGAGTCTGAAAGTCTGAAAAAATTTGATACAGAAACGGCAAATGCAATAATAACAGATATAAAAGAAAAGAGAAAAACATATCTTGATGGCGCAAAAGCACAAATGAATGAACTTGCTGAAAAGGCAGGAACTGTTGAAAATCAGCTTCAAAGCCTTAACAGAGAAATCTCTTCAAAATATCAGGTATATCTGGGCGAAAAATGTGAACGTGAAACGATAGATAAACTCATAAGTATTATTGAAAATAAAAAGGCAGCTACTGTTTCTGAAGCAATTAGAGTCTATGATGAAGAAGAAAAATGAGTAAGTGCTGATAAAAACTGCAATGGAAAATGTAAAGACTGATTGAAGAAATTATCAGATAAATCAATTATCGAATACCCCGGGTATTGGATGAAAAAACACCGGATAAAGTGATCATAAGCTTGAGTGGCTTCTATTGATATACTTGTTGATTAAATAAAATGAAATGAACGATGAAAGGTATGATTTAATGAGGGATATTAATCAAAAAAATGATCATTTTAAAAACAGAGATGCAATGACTGTGGTTAATGGAAAAAAATCAAAAGATAAAACTTCAGGAGAAAATTTGGAATATAATGCAGAAACATTGAGATCTGATCGTGACTATGAGCCTGAATCAAAGCTGAAATCAGCGGATTCAGAAGAACGAGTGCAAAGCAATACTAAACATGTACGTAATATAAACTTTAATGGAAAAGAAACAAATTCGAGATATGGGTCCGGACTGAACACATATGGAGAAAAAACAGCAGAAGATGATGAAAATGACGATGAAATTCCATCTGGGCATGATAATTCTGCAAAATTGTTATTACTTATTCCTCTTGGGGTTATTATATTTGTAATAGCGGTATTTGTGATTGTCCGTATTTCGCATCGTACATTTAATAGTGTTAAGGTTTTGAAAAAGGAAGAGATACAATACAATACAAATGCAGATTATATTGAGTTTGGAACAAACCTGATAAAGTATACACCAGAAGGAGTTTCATATATTAATAGTAGTGGCAAAACAGTTTGGACAAAGGGAACTGATTTTAGGGTGCCGATTGCGGAAGCAAAAGGGAATTATGCAGTTGTTGCAGATAAAGGCGGTAATACAGTAATAGTTTTTGACGAAAATGGAGTTGTTAGTACAAAACAGATGCCATACACTATTTGCGATATAGATATAACATCCTCGGGTGACTATTCTGCAATTCTTGAAAATGATAAAACAAATTATATTGAAATGTTTGACAGGAATGGCGAAATAATTTACGAAATGCAGACATCTATAAATAAAAGCGGATATCCAATGGATGTTGCAATTTCAGAGGACGGAAAAAAACTGTTTACCAGTTACTTCAGATTGGATGGAATTAATATAAAGAATAATGTCACGGCGTATAACTTTGGTTCAGTCGGGCAGAATGAAAATGCAGATCGTATGGTTGGCGGCTTTTCATTCAATACAGATATGGTTCCCAAGGTGAATTTTCTGACAAATGATATTGCAGCCGCATTTGCAGATGATAAAATTGTTATTTATGATATGAAAGAAAAGCCATCAGAACGTGCAACTATAAAACTTGAGAATGAAGCAACTGCAATTTTCTACAGTGATTCATATGTAGGTACAATATCAAAAGCTGTAAGTGGTGATAATTCAAACGGGTATGTTATGAAAACATACGATTTTTCAGGAAATGAAATTTTCAGTTATGATTTCAACTTTGATTTTGAAAAAATATACGCAGATTCTGAAGAGATTATCCTTACTGGAAGTGATAAGTGTCTTATAGTGACGGCAAAAGGTAAAACAAAACTGACATATGCATTTCCTTCTATGGTCAAATCAATGGTGCCGACTTCTGTGAAAAATGAATATGTAGTTACACTTAAAGAAGCAACAGAAGTAGTTCGTTTAATTAATGATAATAAATAAAGGATTGATGAAATGTACTACTTATTAATAAGCGTAATAATTATAATATTGCTTTGGGCTGCAGTTGGGGCGCGGCGAGGACTTTTTCGCAGTCTTTTTGGGGTGATTGCAATAATTGCGGCTTTTGCAGGGACATATTTTGCGGAACCATATGTTGGACGCATGATAGTAAATGATACACAGCTTGATGAAAAAATAGAAAACCGAATTTACACAAAAATGGTAAGCTCAGTTGAGAAGAATATTGCTGAATCATTAAAAAAACAGGGTGTAGGCGACAACCTTGGACAACTGACAAAAGAAGAAACTGACTATTATCTGAAACAGAACATGGATGAGCCGACCCAGCAGCAGCTGATAGAAAATATGCATCTTCCGGATTCGGTAAAAAATTCAATGATAAAAAATAACAATGATGAAACATATTCTAAGCTTGGAATAACCGATTTTTACCATTATGTAGCGAGATATATAGCACTCCAGATAATACAAATCATTGCTTTTGCAATTACATACATAGTGATCAGAGCAGCGCTTCTGCTTATAGGCGTTGGTGTAAATGCAGCTGTTCGAAACATTCCGATTGTGGCATGGGTAAACAGAGCAGGTGGATTTTTTGTGGGAAGTTTAGTCGGAATTGCTACAGCATGGCTTTTTTTGACAATCGCTGAAGCAGTATTTGGCCCTGAATTTAATTCAATGCTTGGTAATAATATAATTCTCACTAAACTGGTACAGACAAATATTATTACATATGTTGTATCAAATGTTTCAAAATTAATAGGGATGATGTAATATTTTTGACAGGAAAAAACTGTTATTAAAAAAATAAAAAAAAATAAAAAAAGTTGTTGACAAAAACAGAGGTCAGTTGTAATATAAAGAAGCTGTCGCAAGAACAAACAACGCTTCTGAGACGAGACATAAAGAAAACAAAAAGTGACAGTTTTTTATTTGCCTGTAACAGGCGCTGTACATTCACAACTGAATAATGATGACAACCCCGAAAATTCTTTTAAAAATTAT
>CALMUC010000170.1 GCA_937872845.1 uncultured Lachnospiraceae bacterium
CCGTAATCATTTCTCTCTATGGATGGTGTCATCTGTATCCGGGAACATGCCATATCCGCTCCCGTCACTAATATCCCCAAAGCAATGATCAGGCCTGCTGCCTTCACTATACGTCGATTCTCAGGAGCCTTACTCCAAGATAATAAGCGCCCACGTAGATTCCGAGACATAGCGTCATCACCCCTATTCCTGTTACATTCCCATACAATTCTTCCATGAAATCAGAAAAACTAAGTGACATATAAGCAATAATCCCATACGGAACCATCGACATGATCTGAAATTCATATTTCTTTGCGGCAAGTAGTGTATCAATCTCTCTTTTTACCTCTATCTTATCGCCGATCTGACTGGTTGTATTACGGATAATCCCGATCATATCCCCGCCACTTTTCTTCGCTGTTACAAATACTGTCACAAAGCTTTTTACATCCTCTGACGGAACCCTCTCTGCAAATTCTTCCAGGACCTGTTCAACCGGAATATGCATTCTTAATTTCCTTGTAATGAGAAGTAATTCTCTGGAAATCCTCGCTTCTTCAGGATATTGTATCTTAAGTTCTTTTTGCGTTTCATAAAATGCATTTTCCACCGAATATCCTGTATTAAGCGCCGACGACAGTGTCTGTATCATCTCCCGGAACTGTTTTTGAAATTCCTGTTCCTTCTTTTTACTTTCTTCTTCCAGGAATTCCCTGTACAGCCAGATTCCCGGCAGTATCAAAAAAATAGCGGCCCACACTCTTCGATAATAAAGCCAGGCTGTAATGCCGATCATTCCGGCCGTCTTCATCCCTGCTTTTGTGCGTTCTTTAAATGTAATATCCTGCTGCCACAAGTTTTTCGCGGTGAAAAAGTTCCGCAACTTTTTTCCATTCTCCATGGACTTTATTTTCCTGATCCTTTTTTTCATTTTCTGTTACATTTTCATCCTCCTTACGAATCTCTTCATACCGGTAAATCGTCTGCAAATGGATCTGTCCATCCCAATATCCTAATACCTCTGTTACTTCCAGCACCTTCCTGCTTTTATCCCGAAGCCTTCCAAGATGTACAATGATATCCAGTCCTGACGCGATCTGACGCTCAATTGCAGGGAGGGGAAGGTCCATTCCCATCAGTACCATAGTTTCCAGACGGCTTATCATGTCCTTCGGACTGTTCGCATGCCCCGTACTGAGACTTCCGTCGTGTCCTGTATTAAGTGCCTTTATATGGACTCCCTATGTTCCCATCATGCAGAAATACAATATCTGTACTTAATATACACTGTATATAACGTTATTATCTTGCCATTCCACAGTTGCAAAAAGAAAAGAGCGCCTTTCACAGCCCTCTTTCATATCGACTTTCTCATTCATTTGTCATACTCAACAGTTTTGCAACCAATGTCTCTAAACTTTTTCCCAAAAATGGGACAAAGTCTGGTATTGCACCAAATGCCATCCCAATTATTATCATTCGACCACATTCTCTTGCAGATTCCAATGCAAATCCATAACTCAAAACACCTGTCAGAATAAATATAATTGATAAAAAGTAAAGCAAAATATTTCCCAACATCATCGGAATTTTTAATAACCAGCGAATCAATGTCATTACTGCAAGAATTAAATATAAAAACACTTTTATTATGTACTTAACCAACATTTTTAATCCCTCCCTTTTTTATCTTTCCGGACAGCAAGAATCTTGCCATCCGGACTTCCATTTTTTTGCTATCCGGGCTGCAAAATTCTTGCTATCCAATACAGTTCATTATCCTTTCGTGTATATCATTTCCGTCAAAATCATCTCTTCTGCATCATGACAAAGGGTATTCATCCTCCTTGTCCATTCCATGTTGTCCTGCCTTTTTAATTTCTCTGTAATTCCTTGTTTCTCCATCATCTGTTTTACTAATTGTTCTTCCCTATCCCTTGCTTCTGCATCAATCTGATTCAAATGCTCGACAAGTTTTCCTTGTAACAACAATATTTGATATTTTGCCTTTCTGTGTTCCTGTAAATAGCTTTTACGAAGCATCCCATATTTCCCATAAGTTGGTTCGATATCTGTAAGTGCCAATTCTGGCAAATAATAATCACCACATAACATATAAGTAAGTCCATTTTTCTCATCATAAATTTCGTTCTGCATAAAATATTCTCCTTTTCTTCCTATAATTGGTCGTACATCTTCAACAGTGTTCCCTTTTTCATTTGACTATATTTCACCTGTAATTCTTCATATTTTTTCTGAAGACTTTCATATTCGTTTTTCGGAACACTATCGGATAATTTCTGTTCTAAACTCTTAATCCGTGCTTCCTGTGCTTTTGCAATAGCATCACTTTTAGGATTTCGCAATATCATTCCCTGTTGTTTTTCCTTCAATTCCATCATGACCTGTTTCACATTCGGATTATTATAGAAAAAACCTCTGGAAAGTCCTGTTAGTTTTGTAAGTTCAGCAACTGAAATTTTTATATTTTTTCTATACATTGTTTCAATAGCTGTTATTGCTGTTTCCGTCATTTCCGCACTTTTTTCTTTTGCCAGTGCTACCATTTTATCGTGTTTCTGCATTTTCCTTTTCCCTCCTGTATTGTGCTAATAATTCATTCATTTCATCTCGTACAGCCTTTGTATCCTCCGCTAATGCTTCGTTTCTTAACCGCCGATAATGTGGTATGGTTCGTGTATCCTTATGCCCCAACAGCCTTGCAATGCTATCATCATCTAATTTCATTTCTGTAAGTTTTACTCCAAAAGTATGTCTAAAACGATGTGTACGAAACTCAAAATAATTTCCATTATCATCCCTGATATCATTTTCATAAATCATGATATTTACATGATATTTCAGCATTGAATCTGTATACAATTTTCCATTATCTTGCAGAAAAATATATTCTGAATCTGGATGCTCCTTTTCTGAAACTTCTATTGCTTTTCTAATCAATTCTGCCAGCTGATCGCTAACTGGTCTTTTGTATTTCCTTGTTTTCTGCTGGATAATAGTTATAAAATAATGTCCAGATTTCTCAGATAAGCAATCCCTTCGCAAAGTCAACGTATCCTCTATTCTTGTACCGAGCATCTGATGTATTATTAAACATCTGCCTAACTGGGGCTTTAATTTTGTTAATGCACAATTAAATCTTCTGATTTCTGCATCTGAATACGCTTCTGGTAAAGCGTTGTCATATGCTCTGCAATCACTGGACAGAAAAAGGTTGCATATATTTCCTATTTCCAGTTCACGCCCTATTTCATCCAACAGATTATCCAAAACCGACAGCTCTGTCGTGTAACTGACTGATGTAAGACCAGTATCCGTTTTTATATAAACCAGATAATCTTCTATCATATCCCTGCTAATTTCTGTAAAGTGCTTTACTTCTGGGAATCGATCATACATGAAACTAGCAAACCGACGGAATCCACGCAATTCACCTTTTATACTACCCATTGCTTTTGTCTGGCAGTGGCTATACAATATTTTCTTTATTATCTCTTTAAATTCTTTCTGCCTGATCTCACGAAAATCTAATCTATATCTTCCACGAATCGGATTACTCCTTGGCACAATATCCAACTTTCTCATATCCCATACATCTTTTTCATTTTCTGGAATATCTGCTGTTTTACACTTCACAACATACTCATAATACATTTTCAGAAAAGAAATCTGAGCGCTACTTTGTTGCTCAACATTCCGCCTATCCGGTCTATTTCTTCTAACATACAGCGCCAATCCTTTTTTATATAAAAATGCTTTATAACTTCTCTCCAGTTCTTCCCATTTTTTATCAGTGATGCTGCTACAACTTGTACACTTCTCATTCAGAAATTCTTTCAACAGATCAAATCTGTAAATATCATTTACTACTGTTGATAATGACAAACGTCTACATCTATCATCGATATACCCATAAATCTCATCCTGCATCTTTTCATTATGAATCTCTGATATGTAGTACACCCTGTTTTCCTTCCATTTCAGTCCTGCCAACTGTTTTTCTGTAGCTTGTTGATAACAGTCATACGAAATCAAATTAATATTACCTTTCATCATCTTCTGCTCCTTTCAATTTAAATGACTGATTTTTAGAGAAATATTTATCTTCAGCCGATACAATACGTTCCGGCATGAAATCAATGTACTGTTTTGTCATATTCTCACTTGAATGTCCTAGATAATCTCGTACCCCTTGTATAGAAACCCCATTTCCGTACATTGAAGTTGCAAGGTTATGTCTGTAATCGTGTGCTCTAAAGATATAATCTCCGCAGGCAATCCCACGAACCTTACACTCCCGAATCATCTGATTTGAAAATGTCTGTCCATTAAATGCACCACCCTTTTTATTTTTGAATAAATACTCCCCATTTTTTATTCCGTACTTTTTTTCATAATCATTCACCAGTCCAACCAATAAACTGGGAACAGGAATGACTTTTTCTCTCCGCATTTTGCTTTGATATATGCGCATCCAATTCTCATTGCCTTGTGAATAAAAGGCTCCCGATTTTATTGTACAAACCTCGCTTTTCCTAATTCCTGTGCAAAACAAAATCAAATACATCAACTGTAAATGCTCTGGGAATGCCGGCAGCTCCTTAATCAGATGAGCAATTGTTTTTTCTGGAACACTTCTTTCATTGTGTTCTGAAAAACCTTTTTTTAAAAATCGTTCCGGATAAAACTTCAACACTTCAATATTTTTCATTTTCAAAAACTGTAGAAATGTATGCATATGTGTGATATATCGGTTAAAAGTAGAATACTTAATATCGGACTTATCCAAAACAGACACATAACCCTCTATATCTTGTATCTCCAGTTCAGTTACTTTCTTACTCTGTCCATCCAGATATTTTAAAAATTGTGAAATAAAACTTATTGTATTTCGGATATTTGATAAAGACAGATCCGATATCCCGACCAAATATTTTGCGTATAATTGTAAATACCAACGATTTTCTTTTTCGTAAATATTAATAAATGAAAGGCTTTTAACAGGTGAACTGGCATTGATTCTCGATTTATCAAACTGAAACCTATCCATATACCAGATACACGCTCGCCAATTTGTCTCTGAATCTGTCAGAAATAACGTTCTTCTCGCAAACTCAACAATCTTAGAAGCCTGTTTTTTTATAATTTCCGACTCCTTGTTTAAATACAGATAAAATCTGTTTTCGTCTGCCTGTTCCATTTCTTCAATATCATCTATTCCGTACTTATCGCAAAACCGTATAAGTGCTTTTAATGGTTCTAAAAAATATCTTCGATGTCTTTGTACCTTATCCATATTCAGAATTTCACACAGCAATATTTTTGTCTGTCGCACCAACTGTGATGAATGTATCCTCGTTAAGTCCCATAACAAATCATTCTTATCAACCACCTGACGGAAAGATTGTGCTTTCTTCTTATTGGGGACATACAGCAAAAACAATTTGTCTTGCTTAAAAAACTCCTGTTCTACAGAGAAGGGCTTTCCTTGTGAATAGACATCCGGCATATTTTCTATTTTTAAACGATCAAATAAGCTCAGTAATTCCGCTTTATATTTTTCTGAAATATCCTCTTTTTCAAGAGAATCCATATACATTTTTCTCGTTTCATAGTTAATATCTGCAGTACACTGTATATCTGTATACTGAAAAAATTTGTATAACCGGTTATAGTATTTTGCTTCTCCAGTCGTAACTAAAGATATTTCTTCCTTTAATTTCTCAGATATTTTTTCCTGATATAACTTCGGAACAATTTTTAATACTGCCAAGGTAATCCCTCCTTCCTTTTACAGAAAATCTGCAATTTGGTATAAATCTTCATTATTTGAGTAGTATTGATCTGTCGCTTCTATCAATCGTTCATTATTTTCACCCAAGTATTTAATGGTAGTTTCAACTTTCTTATGCCCCAGGGCAAAACGAATGTCATTCAAATCCCATCCTTCTTTTCTTCTTTCCTCCGCAAAATAGTGTCGGAGCTGATGCGGATGGGAATTGATATCCGTTTTTTTGGATAGCCTTTTCAACATGCTATACACAGAATCCGCATCTAATGGCTCTCCTTTGTTTTTTCCAGTCAATTTTGTAAATAGATACTCCGAGTTCATCAGACTTTTTCGGTTATCAGAAATGTACTTAACCAAGAACTCAAAAGTTGTATTACTTAACAAAGCCATTCTATATTCTGCATTTTTTGCTCTTGCCAAGTTGGTATTGGATTCACGATACCTTACCCGAACCGTCCTTCTTTCAAAATCAATATCTTCGGTATAATGGATTCCTAGAATTTCCCCTAATCTAAGACCGGTTTCTGCCATCATTGCTATCAGCAATCGATCTCTATCATTCGTACAGGCATTTATCAGCTCCTGTATTTCTTCGGATGTTATTTCTTCCAGATTAGGTTCTTCTTCTTTGAAGAAACCTTTAAACGAATTCACTGCATTTTGATGATTTACTCCCATACTGTCAAAATACGATACTTTTTTTACTCGTAAGACTTTAAGCATTGGCAAAACATCTTCCAGTGCCAAAAACTGGTAGTATCTGAAGACTGCACCAAGATACATATTGCAGGTCTTATTGCTCGTCTGTGTATTATGCTCAGTATGCTTTCCACTCTTAACCCAATACAAGAAATCAATAAAATGTTTATTCTGCTCTGAATAGGATAGCAATGTAATCTCATCCAATCCTATCGTTTGCTCCTGCAGATAATTGTAATAATATGAAAGTGCGAAGGCTGCGGATTTTACAGTATTCGGAGAAGTATTAATCTGATCCAGATGCTTCAAATACTTTGATGGAAGGATTTCAATTTCTTCAATATCAGAAATAATCAAAAAACGTGGTCTATTATCTTTCAAAACCGAAACAACCCTATATTTCAATCCACAGCCCTCCTTCCTTTCTTTTGATTCGTTTGACTTCTTTGACTTCTTGATTTACATTATACACAAAGATGTCAAAATGTCAATTACGTTTTTGACTTCTTTGACTTTTAAAGGAATATCAATAAAGCATTTTTTGATTTCTTTATGTTTTAAATTGATTTTTAGGGATATAATTGATAAGATAAAATACAAGAAGTCAATTTATACAAAGTCAAAGAAGTCAAGAGGAGATTTGAATGAACGAATTTATATCAAATTCAGGCACACTAATAAATCCTGACAGCGTTTACGATCAGGAAAGATTCATCAATATACTTCAAATCATTTTACAGAAAAAAACACAAAAAGAATTATCTGAACAAACAGGCTTAAATAATGCAACCATTTCACGAATGCTCAACGGTGCCCGATCTGGAAGACCATATAAAAGCACTATTGATAAAATTGCAAAAGCCATTGATGATCCAGAACTTATCCAAGAATTATATGATGCAACGGGATATTCTTCTAAGAAAATACAGGAACGGAAAAAGATAATTGCAGACAATGGATTTTCTCTGGATCTCTCTACTGTTCAGGTGCATGAAAAATTTTTTTCTACCTTAATGCGTGGACTTTCCATGATGACAAGTCTGCATAAAGTTGAATGGACAATAAAATCCGGAACACCCAGATCATACGATTATTTAATTGAATTAAAAGAGGGAACTATAGATTATTGGTATATTAGATATGTAGATAGAATTACTTCTGATGAAGAAAGAAAAAAAGCCTTAACTGCCATTTATGGAGAATTTGCAAAATTGAAATTGGGCGGAAAAATCAAAGTTTCTTGCGCCACTCCTTCTTACGAAGATTATGATTATTTTATTACAATTCCGCCATACCAATTAAATACAAATGCTTCTATTATACATTTTGATTCTGAACTCGAAAGATTTGCAGACGAAACCTTTTTAGAGACAGCTTTACCACTTAAAGAAAATATTCCTGTTAAGGATTTTTGTAATCTTACCGAACCACTGATACTATAACTTTTTGATTTTATCACAGAGAGAGTTACTTATGGCTCTCTCTTTTTTTACACTTCCTCCTCCCACGTTCCAACTCATTATGGCTAATCATTTTCTAAAGCAAGATCCACCTGTGTTTAACAATATTGTCTTTCCGACAAATGTTCTTTCATCAGGTTTTTATCTTGCTGGGGATTCCCCAAACCCATTTTTCTATTTATGCCGAGGTCTCAGTAT
>CALMUC010000171.1 GCA_937872845.1 uncultured Lachnospiraceae bacterium
TCCTGTATGCACTATCATTCCTGCCGGAGTAGAAATCGCAAGTGCGGCAGAATCCGCAATTGAATGATTTGTACGGATAAACTCAATCTTAAAGCATCCAAGTTTAACTGTTTCACCATATGACATTACATTTCTTTTTACCTGATTTATCAGTTCATGCTCTGTAAGTTTATATTCTATAAGTCCCATGGTGAGTCTTGTGGCATATATCGGAATGTTTAATTCTTTTTCAATATAAGGTATAGCTCCGATATGGTCTTCATGTCCATGTGTAACAAGCATACCGCGAACCTTATCACGATTTTCTTTTAAATACGTGATATCCGGAATAACAAGGTCAATTCCCAGCATATCATCATCAGGAAAAGACATTCCACCGTCGATGATTATTATATCATTACCGTATTCAATCGCAGTGATATTCATTCCTATCTGCTCAAGTCCGCCAAGAGGGATAATTTTAACTGTTTCTTTATTCAGCATTTTTCCATCAGCTTTCACCTGATAATTTCTCTTTTCCTGATTTTCAGTAAATGAATGGTTCTGAGATTTTACAGCGGTATCAGCGGAATTCAAAGTTTTATTCAAAGCTGTATTTTTTCTCGGATTGTTCTTTCGTATATTCTTTCCATCTATATTTCCAAAACTTTTTCTTACTTTTACCGAATTGTCTTTTAATAGTTTATCTTTTGACAAATCATCATTCTGCTCTCTTTTTACATAATTCATTTTTTTCTGAAAATCTTTATTTACTGTATTTCTGTGCGGAACATTTTGTTCAGATAAATTCCTCTGTTCAATACGAACATTCTGTTTACCATCTGATTTGAATTTTCCAGATTCTGTTTTCTGATTTTCCCTTTGACTAACTTTCCGGACTTCTCTCTGACTTTCTTTTTGATTTTCTACTGCTCTCTCTTTTGTATTACTTTTTCTAAAAACCCTTTCCAAAATTTACCTCCAAGTTTGTTCTCTTAATACACAAAAAATGCCTGCCATACAGGCAGGCAAAATCTTTACCTCTGTTTTTCTGCATCAAGATACGCCTGCAGTATTATTGCTGCAGCCATTTTATCGATATACTCTTTTCTTCCGGATTCAGCAACTCCAGTTTCATCGAGGATTCTGTCCGCTTCGATTGTTGTAAGCCGTTCATCCATAAAATCAACCTGAAGACCCGTACGGTTCTCCAGCATTTGTTTAAATTCAGAAGTGCGTTCAACACGTTCTCCTGATGTTCCATTCATATTAAGAGGCTTACCGACTACTATCTTTTCAACATCATTTTCACGAATCAGTTCTTCTATACGCTGATATGTCTTACGAAGTTTTGTTGCACGTTCACGAAAAATTGTTTCTACCGGCTGTGCTGTAATAAGAAGTGCATCTGAAATTGCAACTCCAACCGTTTTTTCACCATAGTCAAGTCCCATAATTCTCATATATTTTTCCCGTCCACTAATTACCTTTTCAAATTTGTATTTATATAACTCTCAACAAGATGTTCCATAAGTTCATCACGTTCACACTTCATGATCAAACTGCGGGCATTTTTATAACTTGTTATATAAGTCGGGTCTCCACTCATAATATATCCGACAATCTGATTCACAGGATTATATCCTTTCTCTGAAAGAGCGACATATACTTGTTCAAGAATATCTGATACTTCTATTGTCATATCTCTCTCTAGATTCACATCCTGTGTATGCTGTTGGTCTTTAAAATTCTCCATGCCATCACATCCTTTTACATACTTATATTTATTTTAATATAAGTTAAATAAAATAGCAAGGTGCTACATTCTACTCTTTTAAATTTAGTCTGTTTAAAAATTCTGAACATAAAAAGCTTTGATCCTGATTATATAAAAATCAGGCTCAAAGCTTTTTAATTTATGATGTAAATCTATTTTTATTTTAATGTTCTTCCATCTGTGAGATTTACTGCAACATGATGATTATCATTAAGAAGTATATCTCCACGCAGAAGGCATCTGCATCCTTTTGTATACATATCTCCAGTGAGAACCTGGAAACCTCTTTGTGAAAGAGCCGACCTCATTGTATAAGTTGTAGATGTTTCCGGCATAGATTGTAAAGCGCCTATGCCCAACAGATATCCTGTAGCCTTTATATTTGCCGAAACTCCTGCAGAACAGTCATCTTCGCAGTTAACTGTGATATTTAGCGGCGAATACCCTGCATTTTGAAGTGCATTCCAATATGTTGTACGTTGATACATGTCATATCCGATATGATTATTTGCAGCCGCCTGCTCAGAAAGTGTTGCTATCATATTCCGCACATTCGGATCTGAATATCTTAAAACGCATGACCACGGTCTGTTAAACCAGTCAATAACAGCCCACTCAGTTCCAGTCTGATCTCCTGCCGCACCACCATAATAATTTCCGTTCTCATCATGTCCGGAATTTGATATTTTTGTAACCTGATATGTATAAAACGATGTACTGGCATTTCTTCCTTCTGATTTTCCTATATTCATGTAATGATTATAATATGCCCGATAATTATTTCCAAATACTGAGTATAAATCATCGTAATTATCCATATAATATGAAACGTTAAAGTTTTTCCCTGTCTGAATCTTCTGATCCATTCCCTTATTTACAAAATATTCCAGAGACGAATAATCATCTCCGCCAAATGTATTTTCTATATATGAATTGCTTTTACGATAAGTTGCAAAATCATATACCGGTGAATAATCTATTCCATTTAATGTTGAAACAGGGTCAATGGTTTCATTACATCCAGTTGCAGTTCTTCCTTCGGCTTTTCCATATTCAATCCAATGCTTAACGTATTGAGTCATATCCGAACGGTATGTTTTTCTCAAATCCGGGTATCTGTTCTGATATGATGTTGCCTGAAAATCGCTGCACGCCATACGACCTGTTTTCATTCCATTTGTAACAAATTCTTCAATGAGACCGGCATCGTCGCATCCGTATTGGTTCTTCAGATCAGGATTTTGATTTTCATAATAGTAAAAGCTGTATACTGGAGAATAATCAACACCGTTATAATCAGTAATTACATTTTGAAGTGCAGATGTGCCTACCGCACTTCTCCCTTCATTTCTGCCATTTGAAATATAATGCTGAAGATATTTTATATTATCTCCTCGATATGCACGTCTCAAATCCGGATATGCATAGCGATATGACATAATATCAAAATTTTCAGATCCCTGACGTCCTTCATTTATGCCATATAAGATATAATGCTGAAGAACTTTTGCATCATCATCTCCAAAGGCATTCTTTACATCTGCATTATGTGATATATAGTACTTATAATTATACACAGAAGAATAATCAACACCGCCATAAACAGTTGTGCCGTCTGCTATTTCAGGGGCTCCGGTTGCTTTTCTGCCCTCTTTGTTTCCATAATTTATATAATGAATATAATATTTTGAATAATCCAAGCCATATGCATTTCTTAAATCTGAATATAAATTTCTGTAAGAATGAACATCAAATGATGCACTTGCAGACCTTCCTTCGTTTTCTCCATATGATACAAAATGCTGTAACGCTTTTACTTCATCATCTCCAAATGCATTTGCCACATCACGATTTGCATTTATATAATAATTATAATCATATACAAGACCATAATTAATTCCATTTAAAGTTGATGTCGGATTTTGCATTATATTTACTCCGACTGTATTTCTTTGTTCATATCTGCCATGATTAATATAATGTTCATAATATTTTTTATAATCATGTCCGAATGCATTTCTCAAGTCTGCATATTCATTTCTATAAGAATGAACATCAAAAGAAGCACTTGCAGATCTTCCTTCATTCATTCCATAATTCACAAAATGCTGGAGAGCTTTAACATCATCATTTCCAAATGCAGCTGCAATATCAGGATTGTGACTTATATAATAATTATAATCATATACAGAACTATAATCCACGCCGTTATATACTGTTGTTCCTACTTTTTTATTCTGTGCATCAGCTACTATATAGTTTTCTTCATCTGAATCTGATTTTTCTATAGTTTTACTGTCGGAATTCACTTCAACATTTTCTAATGAGTTATCCGCTGTATAAGTCCCGGTTGTTCCTGCTGTACTGCCTGCTTCACCAGTTGTTTTATTTTCTTCTGCATCTGTGGATGTTGCTTCAATTACTGCAGCAGAATTTTCTGCCGCTTTTACATTTTGTTTTGCACCAAGCACTGCCGCAGTTCCCATGGTCAGAATCATAACTTTGGAAATATTTTTCAAGAGATAATTTTTTCTCATGTTACCCACCTTTCTAAAAACATATATATTATATACTACTGATGGGATTTTACAAGGTTACAAGTTTTTATAAAAAATACATCAAATCATTTATTTTCTTCCGATTACTGATTACTATAAATTTATATATTTTTATACCAAATCAAGCAATTCAACCGGATTATTAATGTATCCGATGTTCTGGAACTTGTTTACGTCTTCTCTCGTCTTGAATCCAAACCCATATGTCACTCCAATAAATTTAACTCCAGCTTTTAGAGCACCTTTTGCATCGTATTGAGTATCCCCGATCATAACAACATTTTCTTTATCTTTTATATTGGACTCACAAACACAATGTCTGATGATTTCGTTCTTATCCATTCGTTTTCCCGGATCACTGCCGCAGCATATATGTATCCATTCATCCAAATTAAAGTACTCTACTAATCTATCCGCAAATGTCTGACATTTAGATGTAGCAATTGCAATAGCTATATTTTTTTCTATCAGCCCACTGAAAAGCTGAGGAATTCCATCATAAACTGATGCAATCAGAATACTTCTGTCAGCATAATATTTCCTAAATTCAGCTGTATACATTTTTGCGGTATCTTCTGATATATTGTAAAATCTTCTAAAGGATTGTTCTAATGGCGGTCCAACAAAAGATCTTATATCTGTTTCAGATAAATTATCAAGTTCAAAGTGATCTATGGTATGTTTTACTGCTTCTTTTATTCCTTCATATGTATCTAAAACAGTACCGTCCAAATCAAAAATAGCCATTTTATAATTCATAATTATTTCTCATCAAAAATACTATCTGTCAAGAACTGAATGTCCATGCGTCCATCTGTAGTTTCTTTCAAATCTCTGAATATTTCCTTTATTTCTTCATTTAATTCATCCCATTTATCATCTGGATTCAATGTAGGCAGCGAAGCATCTGCATAGCTTGCATTGTATTCATGTTTAAAACCATCGAAACCGGCAAGTTTAATATTCTTCACATGCAAATGCAGCAATAATCTTAATGTGAAAATTACTGCATTATCAAAATGCTCCCACCCATACTTTACAGCTCTGTTAAAATTAACAATATACTCATTTTCAGTGCCTTTTGTTTTTATATTTGAAAGTAATATTTTAGGAGTATTTGAAAAAACATCAAAATAAGTAGTTTTGGCATAATCATATCTTACAGAATTTATAAAAATCAGAAAATCAAAATTATACTTTGTATTTATAGCATTAACGCCAATAACTACTGGATTGTTTTCTTTGATATATTGTGATATTTTGTCATATTGTTCATCAGCAGTCTTTCCAGGTGCAACAAGTAAAACTTCTCTTTTGCCAATTACACTTTTAATTTTTTCTATTGCATTTGTGTCATCTATTTCACGTCCCTGATTTTCAATATATTTTTTCTCCAAAAGGTCATAATCATATTTTTTTCTATCGTCTGCAGACAAAGATTCAATAATATTTCTCATATTTTTCGCATTAGTTCTATGGTTTTTCAAAAGATATGCTATATTATTTACATGGCAGCAATACATACCTGCAATAAAATATGGTGTTGAATACCCCCACCTATAATTTTCCTTAAATCCCTCCATATATGTATCAATTGCATCCATGATTGAATTCATATCATAGTTTGCATGATATTTTCGATTCAAATAGCTGGCAACAAGTTCGGTAGTTGCATTTCCTGCGCCACGTCCCATTCCACAAAGACTGCCATCTACAATGCATGCTCTTCCCAGTCTATCCATGATTTTTATAAAATGCATACATAGTGCAAATGAAAGCTGCTGGTTATTATGTGAATGAAATCCCATCTTTATTTCAGGATTCAGTTCAGCATTCAAAACATTTATAATGCGATCCAAGTCCTCTTCATACATTGCCCCAAAAGTATCTACTATGGATATCGCAATCGGATTCAGGTCATTAATACATTTTGCTAAATTCTTCAAATCTTCATCTGAATAAGCAAGTGTATTTGCGGCCTGAAGATAAATTCCATATCCTTTCTTTTTTATTTTTTTTGCTACTTCAATTCCTTCTTTATGTTTTCCATAAGGGAAAACAACACGAATTGCATCTACTGAATTATGTGTACATGTTGGAAGATATTCAAGGTTATACCTGTCCCAATCAATCATTACAACATATGTTACATCTGGATTATGCTGTATCACGTACTGACTTAAATCATCAGGCGTATGATAAAATGTTGTCCCTTCTGTATGTTCTGTATTTTTTAGCCAACCACATTCTATAATTTCTATATTTGCATCCTGCATTTTCTGAATAATACCCTTTATTGCCGGAGTTCCAAAATTTGCATCAACAATATATGCACCATCTCGTAATGTACAGTCTAATAACTGAACTTTTTTTTCTTCCATACTCATCACTCATTCTTTCTATAAATAAATCAATTTTACATATTACATATAAAAAACAAAGAACTATTAAATCCAATATCAATTGCAGAAATATCATTTTATATCAAGAATTTCATAACATTAACTCAGTAATCTTGTAAGTTTGACACCCTATATGTTTCCGTACTTATACAAACCTATCAAAGTCTCATTTTCTGCGATAAAACAATCAGAATCCGAGAAATATTTCATAATCAGTTTGCGAATTAAATTAAATTTCTTTGATACTCCACCCGAAAAGAAAACATGCTTTATTTCATTTATATTTGTAATTCTTTTAGCTGCCTGTATACAATTTTCAGCCATCTGATCTTGAATTGAGTACATAAGATTATCAAATGTAAATTCAAATTCACCAATATTACTAATAGATCCTGTAGTGTGATTTGTTATAGCATTTTCAAAAAAACTTAAATCGGTTTTAATTTTTCCAGAAGAATTTCCACATTCTACAAATTTTTTCCATATTTCATCATCTGAAATATGCAAATCAAACTTTGAAAATATTGAACTAATAAATCTATAATAAACATTTAATGCTCTTCCTGATGGAATATGTGGAACTGTTTTCAAATATAATCCATTAAAATATGGTCTTACCTGATAATTTTCATCATATTCAGGATTAATTGATATCACACTTACCTGAGCACCGGTTCCAAGATTAAAAGAAATATCTCCTATTTTATCAACTCCAGCTCCAAGTAATGCTGCCTGCTGATCTCCTAATGCAGGAAATACATGAAATCTACATCCAAATTTATCAATCGTGTTTTTTTCTGTACCTATCTTCGGGAAAATAACATTTTCTGGAGCACACAATTTTATAAGTTCACTTTCCCACGACATATTTAAAACATCCACAAGACCAGTTCCGGCAGCATTTGTAGGATGTATCAATATTTCTTCCCCCGTAAAATTTCTGATCAGAAAATCACCCAAAGTGTAAAAATATAAGGCATCATTATTAAATATACCTTTTCTTTTCAAATACAAAAGATTTGAACTTGGCAGTCCCGCTCTTAACGCCATACCTGTTTTTAAAATACATTCCTTATACTCCTCAGAGGAAAGGATATCTATTGATGAAATATTGTCAATTTTTTCTCCACCATATTCTTTTTGCCACGAGATATAATCCGTTACAGGTTTCCCATCCTCATCAGCCAGCAAAAAACCATGCATTTCATTGGACAGGCACAAATTGACTTCACTTTCCGATTCACTCAAACACCTAATAAGTTCTGTAACATTATTAAGTAACGCATCAATCTGCACTGGAACTGTAATAGGCTCATTCATATGTACAGTTGGAGCTTTCATGCGTTTTTCTTTGATTATTTTTCCTTCTATTATCAATGCTCCCTTAACATATGAAGCACCACAATCAATTGCAATAGTATTCATGCGTCTCCTCAAGATAATTTTTAAAATATTCCTTTAAAACACCATTAATTGCCATCGGATAAATTGCAAGATGACTGTTTCCATCAAGTAAAGCTAAATACACATTATCTCCTTTGACTTTTTTATCTGTTTTTATGATTTCATACATTTTATCAGGATTGTCAATACAAATCTCTTCTTTCAAGAAAAATTCTTTTATAAGTTTCTTTATCTCAAGATAATATTCCTTAGTAATCAATTTTTTACGGAAAGATATATAATTAGCAATATCTAATCCCCATATAACCCCTTTTCCATGAGGAATCTCATTATTAGTATATGCCTCTAATGCATGTCCAAAGGTATGTCCGTAATTCAATACCCTTCTAAGATCATGTTCAAATTCATCTTCTTCTATAATCAACTTTTTAACAAATAGCCCCTGATGTATATAATACTCTATATTGTCGCAAGGGATATATGATTTTTCATTTTTTAATTTTTCGAAAAATGACGAATCACTTGTCAATGAAAATTTTAATATTTCTCCCCATCCATTTAAATAATCATCTGTAGTCAAAGTATTAATAAAATTCACATCAATGTATATTTTTTTAGGCGGATAAAACACTCCTATCTGATTTTTATAGGAATTAAAATTAATTCCACACTTACCACCTATGCATGAGTCGCTCATTGCGAGTAATGTGGTAGGAAAAAAATACCATTCTATATTTCTCAAAAAAAGATTACTCGCTATAGTAGTCACATCTTGTGTAATTCCACCGCCAAAACAGATTACTTTCCAATTTTTTCTAACCCCTATTTTTTGCCAAAAACTCATTATTTTAATAACAGTTTCCATACATTTCTCTTTTTCTGTAGCTTCCATAAAAAAAACATTTTCTTTATTGATATAAGCAAATTTTTCTTTATATAGTTCATATACATTTCTATCTATAATATAAGTAACAAAATCCTGATATTTCTTTAGTACTTCCAGAAAATCAGGTACAAATTCTACCGTATAGTCATATAAACTTGATTTTATTTCAATTAAATCCATAGCATTATCCCCTCTTATATTATCTTTTATCTGCATAAATATATCTAGTTAATAAATTAATATTTGTTCTAACAGTTTAATCAAACTCATAATATTGTCATGATTTCAGTCATGTAATGATGTGTTTTTGCATTATTTTCTCTTAAGCCCGATTCATATATATGAAGGTGCCGATGCTTCATGTTCAAACCTTATCTGCATAAAAAACCACCATCCACATTTATTAGCTGCCCCGTAATACTTTTATTCATTTCTGATGCCAAAAACATAACCATATCAGCTATTTCTCTCTCAGTCTGAAATCTTCCAGTCGGAATATTTTTCACAATTTCTTTTATATATTCAGCACTCAAATTTTTTTTTGTCATATCTGTCATTACATATCCCGGTGCAATAGCATTTACCATAATGTTATCTGGTGCAAGTTCCAATGCAAGAGTCTTTGTAATTCCTGTTATCGCGTTTTTGGAAGCAGAATATGAAATTCTTCGCTCTTTTGAAACTTCTGAATAAAGAGATGATATAAATATTATCTTCCCTTCATTTTTTTCTTTCATTTTTTTTACAGCTTCTTGTATAAGTTTAATTGCAGAAAATACATTAACTTGAAAAGTTTCTTTATAATTTTCCTCTGTTATTTCATCAATTCCAGCCAATATATTAATTCCTGCACAGTGCACAAATACATCGACATCCAAGTTCTTTTTTTCTATATAATTATTTATACTATCTGGATCAGCAAGATCAAGTTCATTTCTATCGGGTGCGATTACATCTGCACCATTTTTTTTAAAACACAAACATATCTCCTTACCAATTCCTCGACTGGCACCTGTTATAAAGACCTTTTTGTTTTTAAATGATATTTCCATTTCATGTCCTCTCATTCAGCAACGGAATAAGCATCAAATCTTTAAGTTCTTCTCGTGGCAAAAATGGTGCCATATCCTCCATCGGCGGAGAAACAATAGTTCCATCTGCAAGTTTCATTGCAGAAGTTTTAGGTTCAAAAACCTGCTTTGTATCAACAAAAACTTCACACATCGCAAATCCGTCTTTACATAAAACTTTACTTATAATATCAAACATATCTTCACTATTTTCAATATGATAATATGGGATTTCATATGCAGCAGCTATTTTACTCATCTCAGGAAACCCTAAATCTCCAGATTCCGGACCAATTCCTACATTTGTATGACCTTTAAAAATATTATTTTCCGTCATACGGATTGAATGGTATCCGCAATTATTAATGATGAAAATTTTTATAGGCAATTTATGAAAGACAATAGTTTCAAGTTCTTGAATATTCATTTGAATACTTCCATCCCCTGTGAGACAAATTGTTTCATGCTTATTTGAAGCAAAACATGCTCCTATAGCTGCAGGCAGGCCATATCCCATGCTGGCACAGCCACTATTCAAAATAAATCGCTGACCTTTTTTTATTAAAAATGCATTAGCTCCTACAACACATGCGCTTCCATTAGCAGACGTAATAGTTGTATTTTCAGGAACAGCTTTCGATAATTCATTCATAAAACCATATATATTTATTTTTTCAGCTTTTTTATAATGACGTTCTTTTGACACAACCGGATATTTTTCTTTCCACCTATGACATATGTCAAGCCAATTTTCTTTTTTATCAAGAGATTTTTTTATATGAAGATCAAAGGCAGTTAAAAATTCTTTAATATCCGCCCTAATTGGCAATTCAACATGGCACATTGGTTTTGTTATTTCCAAAGGATCCGGATAAACCATGACAACAAATGCCTCTCGTGCCCAAGACTCAGGCATATACCCCAATTGTCTCAATCCCAATCTGGAACCTATACAAATCAAGAAATCACTATTTTGAACCGCC
The DNA here is from genome assembly GCA_937872845.1 of uncultured Lachnospiraceae bacterium. Taxonomy (GTDB): domain Bacteria; phylum Bacillota; class Clostridia; order Lachnospirales; family Lachnospiraceae; genus Eubacterium_Q. The sequence continues at coordinate 11,060 of CALMUC010000171.1, forward strand.
CAGTTTCCATAACGATTTCCTACATCACCGGCCCTTCCCGCATATAATGGATCATTCTCAGTAAGCAGATCAAAACAGTCAAAACTTGTAACAACCGGAATGTTAAGTTTATTGATTACACTCTTAAATTCCGTATATGCATTTGCCGTTCGTATCTCTGCGCTAGAATATATAACTGGTCGTTCTGCCTTTTCAATATGTTCAATCAATATATCAAAAAGAATTTCTGACGTTTTTCTTGGATTTGAATTGACATCCTCATTCAAATCATATTCATAAAGATTATCTTCATCAATCATAGCTGACTGAACATTTTGTGGAATATCCAACCACACAGGTCCAGGTCTTCCAGATTTAGTTAAGTACAATGCCTTATCCAGATAATATTTAATTAACTTCGGATTTTTCACCATGTACGCATATTTAGTCATTGTAGAAACCGTTTTTACAATATCAAATTCCTGATCTCCGAGAATTCTCATGTCAGAATTTGTACTTTTTGTAGTCCATGAATACTTCACCTGTCCTGATATTATAAGCATCGGAATACTATCAAGCCAAGCTCCCAACACTCCCGTAAGTGTATTAGTTCCACCTGGACCAGTTGTGCAACAGATAACCGGCAATTCATTTGACTGCCTGTAAAAAGCTTCTGCAGCCATTGCTGCTGCTTGCTCATGCTGCATATAAATATTGTGCATTCCCTCTTGATGTCCAAAGGAATCATTCAGATACATAGCCCCACCACCAGGAACTGTAAAATTATATTTTATTCCTTTTGAAACTAAATATTTTGCCACATAATCTGATAACTTTATCATTTGTTATTCCTTTCTGATAAGTTTCTTTATTATCACATACTGTAATTATAGAACCCATTTCAACTGCACAGCCACAGCTTAAATAATGTAGAAACAATTTACTATGCATAACTCAACATATTTTAAATAATTTTACATTTTGTTATACTTTCTATCAAGTTTTTACATAATAAAAAATTTTATTCAAAACGCAAAAGAAAAAATATATTCTATTAATATATTCATCTTAAAAATCTTTATTCTGATTATCAATAAAAAAGCGGCATGTACATTTATATTCAACGCACAGCCGCTTGTTTTTTATTTAAATGTACTTTTATAATTAATATGCAGTTCTTCCTTCCGCTGCGCCATAAGCTATATAGTGCATGTAATAACTGCGAAGATTGCTGCCAAATGCCTGCTGAAGATCTGAATACTTATTCTTATAAATATTGACATTGAAATTTGAAGATGCAATTCTTCCTTCATTCATTCCATATTCAACAAAATGTTTAAGTACAGCTGTATCATTTTCACCAAAGGCAGCTCTAATATCAGGATTTGCATTTATGTAATAGTTATAGTCATATACCTTTGAATAATCGATACCATTATATACAGTAACTGTACCCTGAAGAGTTGTGCAGCCTGTTCCATGACGTCCTTCATTTTTTCCATAATTGATGTAATGAAGATAATAATTTTTCATGTTACTTCCAAAAGCTGCCCTTAAGTCTCCATATTCAAGTCTGTAAGAATTAACATCGAAAGATGCACTTGCACGGCGTCCTTCATTCATTCCGTTATTGACAAAATGTCTAAGTACAGCCACATCGTCCGTACCAAATGCATTCTTTATATCCGGATTTGCACTTACATAATAGTTATAATCATACACCTTCGAATAATCAACTCCATTATATGAAGTTACAGCTCCCTGAAGAGTTGTACAGCCCGTTCCATGCCGGCCTTCATTTTTACCGTAATTAATGTAATGAAGATAATAGCTCTTAAGATCATTTCCAAATGCTGCTCTTAAGTCTGCATACTCCAGTCTGTATGAATTCACATTGAAATCCGCGCTTCCCTGCCTGCCTTCTTTCATTCCATAATTCAGGAAATGATTAAGTGCAGCTGTTTCATCTTCTCCAAAAGCAGCTTTCAGATCAGGATATTTGTTCAGATAATATACTGCGTTAAATACAGGTGAATATTTATTTAGTTCCTGTGTGGTATTTCCGGTTGTATTGCTTCCGGTTGTATTGCTTCCGGTTGTGCTGTTTTCTACAGTTTTTTCTATAATTGCAGTACCTTTTACCTGTCCTGTACGGGTTTCTGCAACATATGGATTCATTGCTGATGCAAAATTCTGTGCCCAGTAATATCTATATGTTCCGTTATAGATAACACATCCGATTCCAATATATTTAAAATCGGAATCAAGAATATTAGCTCTGTGTCCTGATGAATTCATCCATGAATTCATCACTATTGCAGCAGTTGATTGTCCTGCGGCAATATTTTCACCTTCACTGCCAATCCCGACCGTACTTGGAAATGCTGTATTCCAATCCTTTCCATTTGGTCTTGTATGACTGAACAAGACCGTTGTTTCAGCAGCTCTCAGCATTGCCGTATCAGTCAGATTTTTATCAAGTTTCAGTGCCGAAAGACCGTTATTTGCCCTTTCCTTATTTACAATATCAAGCACCTCTTTTGCCCTTGTATAATCATAGGTTACATTTATAGTTGTATTGACTGTATCAGCTTTTGCTGACCCTGCATTAAAATATACAGATGCACATATTATAAGACCTAATGCCAGAAGCAACGTTAAAATGCTTTTCAAACCAATTCTTTTTTTCATACACATGTCCCCTTTTTATAATTATTCCAATTTTACAATTGATATTAAGTGTGATTTGTGCTGATTGTGGTTCTTATTATCTGTGATTCATGTTATTTCCAGTTCATACCTCTATATAATGCTTTTATCTGTCACCTGCCGTTTTAGAAATACTGTGAATATGCTGAAGTTGCAAGTGAAAGTCTTGGATTCAGCCATGTTCCAAGATCTCCTGCGGCTTTATGTTTTGCATAGTTGCCGGCTCCAAATTCAAAATATCCAAAGAACTGCTCTGTAGCTGCATTTACATCTGTTGCTGTCTTAAGACTGTTTGAAAGAGATACACTTGCATTAAGTTCCTGAAGAAGATAATAAACCTGAACTCCTGTGCTTCCTATAGACTGACCCATTGTTCTGGCTGTATCATATAATGCGCCTTTTCTTGCTGATGTTGTCCATTGAGCAAGTCCATATCCAAATGCTGAGATACCATTTCCTGAATATGTCTTTGCAAGATTACCTCCGGCATCTACAAACTGATCTCTTGTTATCTGTCCGCTGTCAACTGCCTGCGTGTAATCTGTATCAAGATATTTATCAAGAACAGAGTATGATATATAACCATTGTTGTATGCATTTATATAATCTGCATCAGAGTAATAATAAATACCATTGTTTCTTAGTCCGTTATTATATGCGTTCTCCAGATTATTTGATCTGAGTCCGCTCTCATACATAAGGCATCCCATAATGCCGGCAGCACCCTCTCTTGTATAACCTGCTGCCAAAAGCTTCTGAGCTATATATGACGGATTGTATGTTTCAGGATTTGTAAAGTCCTTATAATCTGATTTCTTATATTCTTCAACAGTCTTATAATTCGAAAGTTTATATGATGCAATTCTTCCTTCATTAATACCGTATTTAATATAGTGCATATAATATTTTGTATTATCAAGTCTGTATGCATCCCAGAGATCCTGATAATTTCCTCTGTAATCATCCAGATTGAATGTACTGCTTGCTGTACGTCCTTCTCTCATTCCAAAGTCTATAAAATGCTGTAATGTTTTTATATCATTACCGCCATACGCTGCCTGTACATCAGGATTATTTGCAAGATAACTGTCATAATTATAGACACTTGCATAATCTGTTCCTTTTAATTTTGTGATTCTCCCCTGAAGAACTGCACTTCCCAGTCCGTTTCTCCCTTCATTTTTGCCAAATTCCATATAATGGTGATAATAATCCTGAATATTATTCTCAAATATGCTCCTCAAGTCAGGATACATATTATAATATCCATTTACATTAAATGATGAATTTGCACATCTTCCCTCATTCATTCCATATTCAACAAAATGTTTTAAAAGTTTTGTACCATCTTTTCCTAATGCCGCTGCAAGATCTCCATTATGGGAATAATAGTAATCACCATCATATACAGATGAATAATCAACGCCATTCATTTCAGCTATGTAACCATTTACTGTCTTAAAATCAGATGCATTCCTGTTTTCATTTACACCGCGGGAAATATAGTGCAGATAATAATTCTTGAGATTTGAACCATATGCATTCTGAAGATCCTGATATCTGGAAGCATATGCCTGAACAACAAATCCATCATCAGCACGTCGTCCCTCTGACATTCCATAATTTATAAAATGACATATCGCTGCAACATCATCATCTCCAAATGCATTTTTCAAATCTGCATATCTGTTTTCGTAATAATTGAAATCATATACCTTTGAATAATCTGTTCCGCCATATGAAGAAATAGGATTTACAAGTGTTGTGCAGCCTGTAGTATTTCTTCCTTCTGATTTTCCACAAATCATATAATGAAGATAGTATAATTTATAATTTTCTCCATATGCTGACCTCAAATCACTATACTGCCTGCGGTATGACTTCACATCAAAATTTTCTGATGCAACCCTTCCTTCATTCATACCAAAATTTACAAAATGCCATATTGCAAGTTTGTCATTATTACCATATGCCGCCTTAATATCAGCATTATGATTTATGCCGAAAATAGAAAGCAGCTCACAGAACATGTC
>CALMUC010000172.1 GCA_937872845.1 uncultured Lachnospiraceae bacterium
AAATCATTGCTGTAGATCATGGCTACGGCAATATGAAAACAGCAAACACCGTCACCCCAACCGGCATCAAAGCCTATGAAACTGAACCAATCTTCACCGGGAATATTCTGGAATACAACGGCATTTACTACCGGATCGGCGAAGGACACAAAGAATTTATCCCGGATAAAGCTATGGACGAAGAATATTATCTTCTGACACTAATGGCTATTGCAAGGGAACTGAATGTCTTTTCCATCCGTGAAGCAGATGTTCATCTGGCTGCCGGACTTCCTCTGACATGGATCAGAAATCAAAGAGAAGCTTTTCGTTCCTATCTGCTCCAGAATCCAGAAGTCCATTACCGTTTCAACGGCAAAGAATATCATCTCCACTTTGCGGGATGTAGCCTTTACCCACAGGGATATCCGGCTATTGTAAACCACCTTGGAAATTTCAAGGGAACTAATCTCCTTGCAGATATCGGAAACGGAACCATGAACATTCTGTATATCAACAATAAGAAAGCACAAGAAAGCCGATGCTGGACAGAAAAACTTGGTGTAAACCAATGCATGATTGCTGCAAAGAACGCTGTTCTGGACAAATTCGGAGTGAAAATTGAAGAATCCACAGTAGAACAGATTCTGCGGTTTGGAACAGCTGACATTTCAGCACCATATCTGGATTGTATCAGTTCTATTGCCAGACAGTATGTGGCAGAACTTTTTTCCACGCTCCGCAAATATGAATACAATCCTGACCTGATGCGCCTGTATGTGGTTGGCGGCGGTGGATGCCTGATCCGTAACTTCGGAACGTATGACAAATCACGAGTCACCATCATTGATGACATCTGCGCCACCGCCAAAGGTTACGAATCTCTGGCTTATATGAGCCTGAAAAGGAGGGGATAAACCATGCAGAACAATATCCGCAACACAAACCTGCGCTTTAATCTGGACAAAGAACAGCAGCGGAGAGCCTGGGAATATTTACAGACGATGGACAGGCAGGATTTTAAATCTTACAGTCAGGTAATCTCTCTTGCACTGGTAGATTATTTTGACCGCTACTACCGCACACAGGCTGATCCTTATCTGGAAACAAGAGAACGGGAAGAACTTTTTGTGAAACAGATTGTAGATGCAGTGGAAAACAGTCTGAAACAGGCATTGCCACTTTTTCTTTCCGGACTGACTGCAGGCATGGCGCAAAGGGAGCCCCAAATCAGGGCGTCCTTTCCAGCACCTGAAAATTCACAGCCAGATAGTGATGTAGACTGGGATTTTCTTGGGGAATAAACCCTTTTGATTGGAGGTGAACACATGACTGACTTTCTGACAGCAGACACCAACCTGCCATCTTATATGATGTTTCCCCGTTTCCTTCTGGACATGGAAATAAACGAAACTGCCAAAATGCTTTATATTATCCTGCTCGACCGGGCAAGGCTTTCCCAGAAAAATGAGGGCTGGTCAGATATCGATGGTCATGTGTTCATTTACTTTACGATTGAAGCACTGGCAGAAGTTCTCCACAAAAGCCAGATGACGGTTAAAACTGCTCTGGCAGTACTGGAAAAACAGGAGCTTATCTTCCGAAAACGGCAGGGTCCCGGACAGCCCAATCGGATTTATGTAAAACTCCCAAAAGAAACCATCCACTATACAGACAGATTTCTTTCCCTAAGACAGACAGAAAACTGTCCTATTGACAGACAGGATTCTTTCCCTGATACAGACAGAAAACTGTCTGGTAATAAGAAAGAGATAAAAAAGAACAATTTAGCAATAAGAGGGAGTAAGGAGCCACTCTCACCCTATGGAAAATTTCAAAATGTTTTTCTGTCAGAAAAAGAGCTTGAAGATATCCGGCAGACAATCCCTGACTGGAAGGATTATATTGAACGCTTATCCGGTTATATGGCTTCTACCGGAAAGCAATATCAGAACCATGCAGCTACCATCATCAGTTGGGCAAGACAGGATCATCCTGCTTCCCGGCAAAGGAATTACGAAAGTGAGGAATACGAAACACTATGACAAGATTTACAGAAAAAGCAACCGCTATAACACCAAACAGAGAGCTTCAGCCTGATGAATATTTTAACGAAACAGACCACCTGATCTACTGTTCCAAATGCAATACGCCAAGACAATGCCGGCATGAATTACAGGGAAAGGTTCTTATTCCTTCCATCCGCTGTAAATGCCAGCAGGAAATCTTTGAGCAGGAAGAAGCCCAGAGAAAACTTCATGAAAAACAAATGGAAATAGAGCATCTTAAAACCAGCGGCTTACAGGACAAAGCACTCTATGACTACACTTTTGCCAGGGATAACGGCATCAATCCGGAAATAAAACTGGCACACAATTATGTAAGCAACTGGGAAGAGATGAAAGCAAACGCTTCCGGACTTCTCATCTGGGGTGATGTCGGTACTGGAAAATCTTTTTTTGCAGGCTGCATTGCCAATGCCCTTCTGGAAAAAGGCGTTCCTGTACTGATGACCAACTTTTCCCGGATTCTGAATACCCTTACCGGAATGCATTTTGAAGACAGAAACCAGTTCATCAACAGCTTAAACCGCTACAGTCTTCTGATTATTGATGATCTCGGAATTGAGCGGAACTCTGACTTTGCACTGGAACAGGTATTCAATGTGATCGACAGTCGTTACCGCAGTAAAAAGCCCCTGATCATAACGACCAATCTCACTTTATCAGAGCTGAATAACGCCGCTGATATCGCACACAAACGAATTTATGACCGTATTCTGGAGAGATGTATTCCTGTCCGTATCAATAACCGGAATATTCGTCAGGACAATGCAACAGCTAATTTAAAACAGGCGAAAAAAATCCTGTTGAACAATCATGCTCCGAACCAGAATTGACTCGAAGAAGTATAACACAATGATTACTTTTCACTGACAGTGGTACTACTTTCTTTCCTCATTTATTACCGGAAATATGTCACTGTCAGTTATCTAAAACCATAGTACCAAACCAAAAGATTTTAAAACCAAAACTGCCCGGATACGGGCATAAAAAGGAGGTGCCAGATATGGCAGATAAAAGAATCATGACACCGGAAGAAAAAGCACTTTTACAGGCAAGACACCGCCAAGAAGAAGCCGAAGCAAGAAATCGCAAAAAAGAACGTGATGCCAGAACACACCGATTAGTCCAGGAAGGAGCCATTCTGGAAAGTATTGTTCCCCATATTAAAGAAATGGATTTAGATTCCCTGAAACGGGAGCTGATAATCCGCTTACGGGGAATGTAAGCACACAAGTTCTACTCCCGAAGGGCGCACTTACTCACCACCCGATAAATCGGGCGGTGGTATCCCCTACGGGGCTCGTGCGCTCTGCCGAGGGCTTTTCCGCTGTTGCAGGCAACATCGAAAGGAGGTGCCAGATATGGCAATTTATCATATGCAAGCCAAAGTCGTCAGCCGTGGTTCCGGTCGGTCTGCTGTTGCTGCTTCTGCTTATATGAGCTGTAGCCGCATGTACAATGATTATGATGGCATTCAGCATGACTATACCAGAAAGCAGGGTCTGATCTATCAGGAAGTGATGCTTCCTCCAATGGCTCCATCGAAATGGAATGACCGGGAACAACTCTGGAATGCTGTGGAAGAAAACGAAAAGACCAAAGACAGCCGACTTGCAAGAGAATTTGTTGTCGCACTCCCCGTTGAGTTGGATAAAGACAGCAATATTTCTCTTCTTCAAGATTTTATTAAAAAGAATTTTGTAGATATGGGGATGTGTGCTGATTTTGCCATTCACGATACAGATGGTCACAATCCCCATGCACACATTCTTCTTACTGTCCGACCACTAAATGAAAATGGAACATGGCAGTATAAAACAGAAAAAGAATATCTCTGTATCAAAGATGGAGAAGAAAAAGGATTTACTGCTTCTGAATTTAAAACTGCTCAGAAACAGGGATGGGAAAAGCAATATCGCTATAAAGTTGGGAAAAAGAAAGAATATCTGACTTCCTCTGTTGCACAGGAAAAAGGATATGAACGGATTGATAAACACCCCAAGAGCAGCCGATATGGCAGACAGAATCCTATTTCCGAACAATGGAACAGTGATGAACAACTTTGTATCTGGCGGGCAAACTGGGCAGATGCCGTAAATAAAATGCTTGCACGTAATCAGATAAATGCTACCATTGATCACCGCAGCTTTGCAGATCAGGGAATCACCGAACAGCCAACCATCCATGAAGGCTACATTGCCCAGAATATGGAAAAGAAAGGCATGATAGCAGACCGCTGTGAAATCAACCGTCAGATTCGTGCGGATAACAAAATGCTCCGAGAATTAAAAGCAAAAGTAGCAAAACTGGCTGAAGCTGTAGAAAAGTCTATTCCAATAATTGCAGAAACATTGGAAGCAATCCGAAATCACATGATTTTTACACAATATCATTTGCTCCACAATGAGATGCAAAAAGAAGTGATCCATGACTGGATGAATCATTTTAATCCAATACTGAATAAATACAACACCGTTAAAAAGAAACTCAAAGCTAAAGTTACAGAGCGGAAAGAACTGAATGTGAAAAAAGAGAAAACCAGTATTTTGAATCCCATCCAGCATATAAAATTGAATCAGCAGCTTACCACTGTTACCGAAGAAATTGAAGAACTGAAATCAAGGAAAGAGCAGCTAATCTTCCAGGCAGAATGCTCTACCGATAAAGATATGACGAATCTATCCAAGAAATACGACCAGATGAATAACAATCTTGATATCCTGGATTCTCAGGACATCTCGCTCAAAAAACAGCTTGAAAAAGATGCCGCCGCTTTCCGGGAAGAAAAATTTCGTCCTGAACCTGAACAGTATACAGAATTGCTGGACACCAGAATCCAGATACGTCCTGATTTCCGGGATAAGCTGATCGAGCAGCTCAAAGGTACTTTTGGTAAGTATTATGACTATCACCGCCGTGATATTGCCGCCAATGAGGTAGATTATCTCAATGTGGAAGATCCTGATGTTTTTTCCCATCGTGCCTGGGAACTTGAATATCAGAGGAAACAGGAAATACGGCGAAATCAGCCTGCTCGAACTAAGAAAAGGTCGTATGATATGGAATTATAATTTGGTTCTTCTTTGCCCATTATAAACACAAGAGCTGAACAAATAGGATTTTTCGTCCTACCTGTTCAGCCCTTTGTTTACCTGTAAATCAATTCTTTCAACACAATCTCTTCTGCAGCATTCCGGACATTATTTACCGCTCTAACCCATTCCATCTGGTCACGAGCTTTCAATTCTTCCGTAATGCCCTGCTTCTC
>CALMUC010000173.1 GCA_937872845.1 uncultured Lachnospiraceae bacterium
ATTTATATAATATTTTATATTCATATTCCCCAAATGGACCATTTGAATCTCCGGAAGAATATATGAGGCGTTATCCTGGTGACGAATATGTAGATTTTATGGGTTTTGATTATTATGATGACTGCAATTCACTGAGAGATTACAGTATAGAACCATTTGAGGAAAAACTTAAGATGAGCTGCAGATCAGTAAGAATTGCAGCGGAAACACATGGCAAAATACCTGTTATTTCAGAAGTTGGAGTGCGTGTTAAAGTTCTTGGGGCAGACAGTATAGTGGCAAGCGGAAATCCTGTAACAGGAAGTGACTGGTATGAAAGGATAGTTCAGACGGCTGTAAGTGAAAAAATGGCATATGTACTTTTCTGGGGTAATTATGGAGCGGATAATTTTTTTGTTCCATATAAGGGGCATGAGATGGAAAAAGAGTTTATGAATATGGTGAGTGACGGAAAGGCTGTTTTTTCAAAAGAGGCAGCATTTGATAAATGGAGTTAAGCAAAAAAACTTTAACAGAAGCTGACTTTGATGATGTATTAGAGTGAATGAAAACGGAGGGGACTTATGGATATAAATAAAATTATAGATGCCATGACTTTGGAAGAAAAAGCATCATATGTATCGGGAGCATCCAGCTGGACAACTGATGAAGTTAAAAGACTTGGAATTCCTTCGATTTTTGTATGTGATGGTCCTCACGGATTAAGAAAACAAGATTTAAATCATACAGGACAGTCAGATATTTATTCATCTATAGATGCAGTATGTTTTCCGACAGCATCAGCTACGGCGGCATCATTTGACAGAGACATGATGAGAGAACTTGGGGAGACACTTGGAAATGAATGTCAGGCCGAGAATGTTGCAGTTGTTCTTGGACCTGCAGTAAATATAAAACGTTCACCTCTTTGCGGACGTAATTTTGAATATATATCCGAGGATCCATATGTTGCAGGCGAGATGAGCACAAGTTATATTTTGGGAGTACAGAGCCGGAATGTAGGCACAAGTATTAAACATTTTGCAGCGAATAATTGTGAAACTGAAAGAATGTATGCTTCAAGTGAAGTTTCTGAGAGGGCACTGCGCGAGATATATCTGCCGGCATTTGAAAAAGCAGTAAAGAAATCTCAGCCATGGACAATAATGGCATCTTATAACAGGATAAATGGAATATATTCATCTGAGAATAAATGGCTTCTTCAGGATGTTCTTCGTGATGAATGGGGGTTTGAAGGATTTGTCGTATCAGACTGGGGAGCAGTATCTGACAGAGTGGAAGGGATAATCGCCGGACTTGATCTTGAAATGCCAAGCAGTGGTAAAGAAAATGATTCAGCAATAATTGAAGCCGTAAAAAATGGAAGATTATCAGAGTCAAGGCTTGATAAGGCAGTTGAAAATATTATAAAAATAGTTGAAAAATATATAGAAAATCGAATTCCTGAAATTTTTGACCGGGAGGAGGATCACGAAAAGGCAGTAAAAGCAGAAGAGAATTCTATTGTTCTTCTGAAAAACAATTCTGAAACACTTCCGCTTGATAAAAATGAAAAAATACTGATGGTTGGTGAATTTGCAGCTGTGCCACGTTATCAGGGAGGCGGCAGTTCGCATATTAATGCACATAAAGTAGTGTCGGCACTTTCAATAAAAGACAGTTATGGAAATATAACTTATGCAGAGGGCTTTCCTGCTGACAGAGATGAAAAAAATATTGATAAATTTGATGAAGTCTGTAAAAAAGCAGAGAATGCAGATAAGATTGTAATATTTGCCGGTCTTCCTGATATATTTGAATCGGAAGGGTATGATAGAAAACACCTTTCTCTCCCGGATTGTCAGAATGAGATGATAGAAAAACTTACAGAATTAAATAAGCCTGTCATTGTGGTTCTGCATAATGGAGCACCCGTTGAAATGCCATGGATAGATAAAGTATCGGCAGTTATTGAAGCATATCTTGGCGGAGAAGGTGTAGGGAAGGCTGTAATGGAAATTCTTTATGGAAATGTAAACCCATCTGGTAAACTTGCAGAGTCATTCCCGATAAGACTTTCAGATAATCCAAGCTATCTTAACTTCCCGGTGAGTATGCATAAAGTAAATTATGCAGAAGACGTATTTGTAGGTTACAGGTATTATGATACAAAAAAAATTGATGTATTATTTCCGTTTGGATTTGGAATGTCATATACAACATTTGAATATTCTAATCTGAGATGTGAAACATATGCGGATGGTTCTTTTGATATAAAGGAAGGTTTAAAAGTTCTTGTTGATATAACTAATTCAGGAAAAAGAGAAGGGGCAGAAGTTGTACAGCTATATGTTTCTGATAAAACAGAAAAAATAAATCGTCCTGTTCATGAACTTAAAGGGTTTGAAAAAATAAAACTTAATGCAGGAGAAACCAGGACTGTAGAATTTAATCTTTCTGCGCGGGATTTTCAATGGTGGAATGAAAAAGAATCTGATTGGTGTGCATCTGATGGAAAATATAATATTGAAATAGGAAGCTCCTCAAGGGATATAAGACTTATGCAAAATGTAACACTTACAGGAAGTGAGTGCCTCATTCCAATAATAGATCAGGACGTTCAGATAGGAGAACTTCTTGAGTGTTGTAAAACACACGATTATGCAGTTGAAAACCTTACTAAAAAAATCAGTGAATTTACTGGAGAAAGTGCAGATGAGCTGGATGAAATGAATCGTGCCATGATAAAATATATGCCGCTTCGTACATTAAAGAGCTTTGTCAATCTGAAAGATGATGAATTGAAAAAAATTGTTTCGGATTTAAAGGAATTGATTAAATAGTGAAAGGTTAAATTATTTACAGTATGAATTGTTTGAATCGGGCAGTAAAACTGCCCGATTTTTTATATTCACTGTTTCGATTTTTATAAATATAAAATTATTTGTTCAGCCTTTTCTTTTTTTTGTTTCCAGAATTTCTTTCTCCTGTTCAAGTTTTACTATACCTTTTTCCAGGTTTTTTGAAACGGTTTTGCGGATTCGTGAAACTGAAAAATATTCTTTGCCTTCATCAAATATTTTTTCAACGCTGAAAGAAGTATCAGAAAGATGGCGCCTCATTGAAAATGGCATGAGGAAATTTTGCTTTTCATGTGCCTCGGTGCGAATATTTGAAATATGATCTTTCAGCATCTCATATTTAACAATAATCTGATATTTATCTGCATATGCTTTAAGACGGGTGACGAGATTAAATGAGTAGAAACAGTCAATAATAAATACACCGTAAAACAGACCGATAAAAAATGAAAATGCAAGATTTTTAGAAAGCCATGATAGAGCCATAAGGACATGAGGGTGAATAAAAATGTAGTAAAAAGCACCAAGTACAGCCCAGAAGAAAGAGAAGAGAGGGCATATTATGCCTTCAATATTTCCACGCATTTTTGAATAATCCCAAAGCATTACATGCATTCCCTTTATGAAAATAAGACCAGTTATATATTCAATTATTGTCATTGCAATCGCCATGAAAATAATTACGATTAATTCATTTAATACAGGATTTGAAGATGAAAGACCTGGTATTTTAATCATGGCAAGCAGATATAATATAGTCAGACCGCTTCCGTAAAGTGGAAGATATGGACCGACAAGAAAACCGGGATTTACCCATTTCTTTGATATGCGGTTAGAAAAATAACGTCAGATCGGAAGAGCGTCGTGTAGGGAAAGAGTGTTCAG
>CALMUC010000174.1 GCA_937872845.1 uncultured Lachnospiraceae bacterium
CTTCTTAAAATATATAGATTTCACAAATCCCTATCGATATATATTCTTCTGTCATAGATGTATAAAGATTTTGCACAGTTCGTTTTTTTCATAAAACTTATTCTGTTTTTCAACTTCTGTGATATAATGCTTTATTATAATAATTCCCATGGACAAAATGAGGTGAACCAAGTGAAAAAGAAAACACTTGTGCCTCTTATCACTTTTTTACTGGGCATATGCCTTGTTAGTTTGATTGTATACAAAACAGACACCCACGAAAAAGAGCAGAGACACATAACAGCACAATTAAACGTAGCCACCTATGGCGAACAAATAAAGAATGAAATTACAAATGGAATTGAGATCACAGATACCTTGAAGCAAATCTTAATAAGTGAAGATGGCGAAATCCATCAGTTTGAAACAATTGCAGGAAATCTTATGTCTGATTCTATTGAAAGTGTACAGCTCGCTCCTAATGGTGTTGTTACAGATATTTATCCGGCTAATGAAAATGAGGCAGGTAAGATTGATTTGATCCATGATAAAGACCGCGGAAAAATTTCCTGTTACGCAAGAGACAACCATACAATCATTACGCAGGGCCCCTTCAAATTAAAACAGGGAGGATATGGAATTGCAGTCCGCAATCCCGTATACCTGAAAGATAAAAACGGACATGAGTATTTCTGGGGATTTACTATTGTTATCCTGCGTGTTCCGGATATTTTTTCAGATTCAATCAGTGCACTTTCAAATTTTGGATACGAATACAAAATTTCAAAAACAGACGCTCCATGGAGTGATACTTATAAAGTGGTTTATCAATCAGATGGGCAAATAAATCGTCCTGTTTCTTATACATTTACAATAGGAGACGAAAACTGGAAATTTGAAGTAACTCCTAAAAGTGGATGGAGAAATGCCACATTACTGATAATCATCATCGGAATTTTTCTTACAATAAGCCTTCTCCTGTCAGTTCTTACCAGAGTATGGTTAGTAGCAAAAGAACATAAGAAAAAGTTTCAGATACTGGCGCGCACAGATTCTCTTACAAATATTTATAACCGCTATGGATTTGATGAATTTGCAGAAAAAATGATTCAAAAAAATCCAAAAGCACATTTTGTGGCTGCGCTCCTTGATATCGATGATTTCAAGTTTATTAATGATATCTATGGACATAATTACGGAGACAGGGCACTAAAGAATCTTGCAGACAGCATGAAGACTTTTTTCCCATCCGATGCATTACTTGGAAGAAATGGTGGTGACGAATTCTGCATTCTTTTACCAAATTGTACCTTTGCAGAAGCAGATATACAGCTGCAGAAATTCACCAAACTTCCTAAATCATTCTCATACCATGGTAAGGAACATGCATTTTATATTTCTCTAGGATATGCAGAATATCCAACATTTGCATCCAATCGTTCACAACTCATGCGCTGCGCAGATGCCGCTCTTTATGAAATAAAGCTTCATGGAAAAAATGGATGTATGGTCTACAGAGAAGGACTTCGGTCAGGTGCCCGCAAACAACTTGGATTCACATTCAAGGATATCTCTGAACATCTTCCAGGTGCATTCATCATATACAGAGCTGACAAAGAAGATGATGAACTATTTTTTGCAAATGATGAATTTCTTCATATGTCCGGATATAAAGATATAGATGAACTGTTCAGACTTACTGAGAAAAGTTTTCGCAACTTGATTCGTGAAGATGAACAGCAACAGATAGAATCAAGTATCTGGGAACAGATTGACAACGGCAATGAAAATGACTATATTCACTTTCATCTTCGAAAAGCTGACGGAACTTATTTTTCTGTGCTTGATCATGGAAGAATTGTAGAGAGTCCGCAATACGGAAAAGTATTTTATGTATTGTTCATGGATTGGGAAGATATGCATATTCGTTACAATGATAAATTCGCAAGATAAAATATTGCAAAAAACAGAGCGTATGATCTATTTTCATATAATGTTTATGTCGGCAAGCTCTATCAAAAGGAAATCGACTTTGTTGCTCAGAGAAGCAACGAGAAGTTTTAT
>CALMUC010000175.1 GCA_937872845.1 uncultured Lachnospiraceae bacterium
CATTGGGTAATACCCTGTGTTTTTTCTAATGTTACACCCTTTTCACTTTTCAAATTTTGGGTAATACACTAAGTTTATGGAGGTATACAAACATGGATATTCCAAAAACATTATTTGCCACTTTAGTAAAACAAGGGCGTATGGAAATGCATTTAACACAAGAAGCTCTTGCTGAAAAACTCGGAATATCGGCGGCTTATCTTGGAGACCTCGAACGCCATAAAGGCGGTCCCAGTCTGGAATTATTTTGTAAAACCATGCAGACTTTAAATATTTCTGCTGATGACTACGTTTATCCAAATCAAAATAAAAATAATTCTACATATGATCAGATTCTTCGGCTCTTAAATCAGTGCAATGATTATCAGTTACAGGTAATTCTTGCAACTACGACAGCTCTGCTAGATTCTAATCCTTTTATTTCTAACGTAGACACTACTAATGATACAAAATAAAACTTGTAAAATACCGATAAATAGCTGATAATTACCGATATTTAAAATTAGTGGAATAAATACTATTACCATATGTTAAAAACAGTTATGCTATATCATTACAACTTGATATAACATAACTGTTTCTTCTTTACGAACATCCTTTTATCTATCAAATACTACATTTTCCTCCACGACACACTTAATTGCTTTTCATCTCGCTAATTATTTTTTCCATATCCGTCGATTTTTTCAAGAGTCCTAAACCAGCCAATAACTGAATACAATCTACATATCCTTGACAATATGCCCTTTGTTCTGACACAAACGCTTCTTCTTCCAAAATTTCTCCATATTGCTTCAACTTCTCCCTGTCCTCATAACTTATATGATCGAGAAGTTTATTCACCTTTTCTTTTTCCATTTTCTTCTTCAACTGAATATTTGCAAGTTCTTGGAAATAGATATAACTTTCTCTGTTTATATTCTCACAACGCAACTGGTTCAAAAAAGAGGATATTTCATTCCAAATATCATTTTCCATAAAAATTTCTCCTGCTTTTTTTGGTATCTTTACTTATTATGCCCAATTTTATATTTCATCATTTCATCAATTCACCATTAAATTTATATCCCATACCCCATACATTTAAAATGTATCTTGGTTTTGCAGAATCTGGCTCAATCTTTTTTCTGATTCTCCGAATTATGCCCATAACATTATCTTCTGCCCCATAATATGGTTCTTTCCACACCTGTGTATATATTTGTTCCTTTGAAAATATCCGTCCTGGATTTTTTGCCAGCAAATATAATATTTCAAATTCATAATTCGTCAATTGAACCAGCTCACCATTACTTTCTACAGAACGATATTCCGCATTTATTTTTAATGCTCCGTAATCAAGTACCCTATTTTGTTTACCAGGCATCTCAGAGTATTTTTTAGCAGACAGAAAATGTAATAATTCATTTAATTTTTCTTCCTCATTTTCATCAAATGTTACAACAACTACCCTTCCCATTTTTATAAAAACCTTTCACATTTCAAATCTTACAAGTGTAATTTTTATCTATTATTACATCTGTAAGATTTAAAGTCAAGTTTTTATTTCGTTGACAGAATAACCTTTTAAGATATATAATATTTTTATTACATTTGTAAGATTTGGAGGAATATCACATGAGCAATCTGCCTCAAATTTCAGAAGCTGAATTTGAAGTTATGAAAATCGTTTGGAAATACGCACCAATCAGCACCAATGAAATTACTGAAAAATTAACACAAATTTCCAGTTGGAGTCCTAAAACAATTCAGACATTGATTAAACGTCTCGTTTCTAAAAAAGCACTAACCTATGAAAAACAAAGCCGGGTTTTTGTCTATACTCCATTGGTCAAGGAAGACGAATATATTCGGCAGGAAAGTAATTCTTTTTTAAAACGATATTATAATGGTAATATCACTTCTATGCTTGCCTCTTACATTGAGGATGATAAATTGTCTGAAGAAGACATTGCCAGCTTACGGAATCTTCTTTCCAATCATTAACCATGGGAGGAGGAGCATATTTTGATATATTTTAGTTTTCGATTTTTACTGTGTAATGCCATCATTTGTATTTTTTTAGGTAGTTTACTGGGATTAAAAAATTTATTGCAAAGGCAATTATCCGCACGTATGCAATATAATCTTTCGATTATATTTCTTGCCGTTCTAATTGTTCCCTTTTTACCGATAAACTCTGCCCCATCTTCTATATCGTGGAGACATTTGCTGACAGCCAGTTCAAGTACCAATGGTGACATTCAAACCACTTTTCTTTCTGGTAATGGTTATAATTTGGATAAAATAAATGATTTTGCTGTCTCTGTCAGCACCCAAATACCAACTTTTATTCACACATTACTTGTATTTTTCTGGAGTATCGGTATATTCATAATGTTTTTTCTTCTCTACCGCTCAGTAAAACAAGCAAAAGCCTTACATAGTTCTGCTTTACCTCTTCAAAATGAAGAACTAAACGCTCTTTATATAGAATGTTTAAACGAAGTGAACAGCAAGCATACCATTCCGATTTATAGTACAGCATTTTTGAAATCTCCTGTTTTGGCTGGTTTCCTGCATCCTCGCATTTATCTTCCAATTCACTTGATTTCAGATTTTAACGCTGGAACTATAAGCGCAACTGATATTCGCTATATGCTTCTTCATGAACTGCAGCACTACAAGCATAAAGATATTCTAATTGGATATTTGATAAATACAGTAAATGTTTTCTACTGGTTCAATCCCCTAATCTGGTATTTTCTAAAAAGAATACGACAGGAACGGGAACTTGCCTGCGACAGTGCTGTATTACAATTATTGAAAGAAACAGAATACAAGTCATATGGAAATACACTGATTAACTTTGCCGAAACAATAGCTCTGTCTCCATTCCCTCTTACTATGGGAATTAGTGGAAATATAAAACAGTTAAAAGGACGCATTTTAAATATTGCATCATTCCACCAACCTACTTTTAAACAAAAAATTCGTGGATATCTTATATGCATATTCGTCTCTACTATCATCATTGGATGCATTCCCATACTTTCTGTTTATGCTTCTGATCAGACTGGCTATCATTTTGACACAACCGAAAAGAATATTACTCAGCTAAATCTTTCTTCCAATTTTGGGGACTACACCGGAAGTTTTGTTTTATATAATCAGTCTGCTGATAAATGGAATATTTATAATATGGAGCATGCTTCCACACGTGTATCACCGAATTCGACTTATAAAATATATGATGCATTACTTGGCTTGGAATCTGGAATTATTACACCAGAACATTCCACTTTCACATGGAATGGAGAACCATATCCTTTTAATTCATGGGAAGCCGATCAAGATTTAACCTCGGCTATACATAATTCCGTAAACTGGTATTTTCAGGCAATTGATTCACAGGCAGGTTTTGAAGCCGTAAGAACATTTTTACAGACAATAAACTATGGGAATCAGAATACTGGAACAAATCTAAATCTCTATTGGACAGATTTCTCTCTGAAGATATCACCCATAGAACAGGTGGAATTGTTACAGGATTTCTATCAAAATAATTTTCATTTTGACAGTAAAAATATCCAGGCAGTAAAAAAAGCCCTGCTGCTTTCCACTACTTCTTCCGGTTCTCTTTACGGGAAAACAGGAACCGGGCGTGTCAATGGTAAAGATGTCAATGGCTGGTTTATCGGATACATTGAAACAGCGAATAATACTTACTACTTCGCAACAAATATTCAATCCTCTTCTGGTGCAACTGGAAGTCAGGCTACCGAAATAACAGAATCTGTACTTTCTAATCTTGGTATTTGGAAATAAATAAAGAGAACTGATAGCATAATTTCCCGTTATCAGTTCTCTTTATTTCATTCTTCTCTACTGATCAATTCTGCAAATTACCTAACCGGTACTGATACCTCGGTATATTATCAATACCATTATCTAAAATCCTGTTTCCAACATACTGAATCGTTCCATCATCCTGAATTTTCATCGTAAGTTCGTGTGTAATAACAACATCATTACATACAACAGAATCACATACTGCATGAATTGTCAAAACAATGGTTCCATCTTCATTGTGCCTGACTTCTGTTACTTCCGGTAAAGACAAGCCAAAATGTGTTGGTGAATAATTACCACATCCCAATCGTTCCCAGATAAACATATTACTTTGTTCATCGTAGACCGCCCATTCTTTCAATTCTTCTTTTGTAACAGGAAGATATGTCATAATTACATTTTCGAACTCTTCTGCTGGAATTCCCACAACCTCTTTTTCTGCAGTAAATTTTTCTCCATATTTCATTTGATAAAAATATTCATAAAGTCCATTATAATCCAACCCCTGCATATCCTCCGCATTCCAGTTTGAACATAACAGATTGTTTCCATGATAGCCGAACGTACTCACATATTTTTTTGAATATTCCCGACACTCCTCACTCAAAGGCTTTACCCGGATAATACAACTTCCATCTACAATCTCTGTCACTTCCGGTGGTTCAGGTACGCATAATTCATAACAGAAATTCCCATTTTCAGTATATGCCCATTCTTTTATTTTTGATAGCGATATGTATGTAAGTACAGGCTCTGTATCCTCACTCCAGATCATTTTTGCGGACATCACACTCATTTCTTTTCCATCATAACTATATTCTTTTCTGGTAATTCCACCATCTGTATCTGCTTCATATAAAATTACACTTCCTTTTTCTTCTTGTTCTGCAGATTTTAAAAATTGTTCCATCTTCTGATAATTATCCATAACAGAATAATGATCGGAACCAATGACCGGATTCCCATTTTGTTTGATAATTTCTTTCATCCGATTCATCATTTGCTCAGCAGTGTTCTGATCTGCTTCTTGTATTCCATTATATTCAGAATAAATATCTCGGATAATGCCCATAATTTCTTCACAATCGTTCACAACTTCCTTTTTCTTGTCTTCATCGATTGGTAGATTATATCCCTTATCCGGATTTTCCATGGTAGTGTTTTTCTGATTCTTCTCATTTTTTACATCTGTGCTGTTTAACGATATCTTACTTTCACAGGAAGTCAGAATCATTCCTATACAAAGTACTAACAAAATACTTTTTCTTTTCATATTGCCCCCTAATTATTACTGTAATTCTCTTCCCACTCTTCTTCTGTTAACCTTGGCATATACCACCCTGCATTTGCATTTTGATCTGAACTGATTACCTTATTTGATAAATACTGGAAACTTCCGTCTTCCATAGGTTTTATCATCAATTCACTGGTGATTGCCTGATCTAACATTCTGATTTCCCATACTGCTTCTATCGTAAGTTTTAATGTTCCATCTTGTAATTTTTCATATGAGATAACTTCCGGATATGGCTCATATGGGAATTCACAATCATATAACCCTCGCGGTCTGTATCTAAAAGTTCTATTATCAGAGTTATAAAAAGTTCCTTTTTCAATCTCGCTATTACTAAATGGTAAATAGGTCTTTATAACCTCTTCAAACTCATCTTTTGGAACTTCATATTCTGCTCCACCATAATTTGCTTCATATGGAACTTGCTTTCCATATTTCATATAATACATTTTTTCATAAAGATCATAAAAATCAAGTTCCGTATAATTCTGGTTATCCCAATTTGTAATCAACAGATTATTAAGTGCATACCCCAACGGCATAACATATTTTCGATTCAATTCCCGGCATGTTTTATCTAATGGCTGCACTCTGAATCCAGTTTCACCCGGTGCTCCATCAAATCCCGGTGGGTGATATTCCTCCAGAAACAAGTATCCTTTTTCTGTATATTTCCACTCATATGCTTCATATTCATCATAATAATTAGCCTGTGGGCTATTATCCTTCCATTTAACCTGACATAATCGAACATTTATCTTTCCATTCATTGACTCTAAATGATATTGTATAATTTCCCCTTCATCAAATACAACAACAATATCTACTGCTGCCTGTTCTTCTTTCTCTGCTGCTTTGCAAAAATCTTCTACTTTTTCACGATTGACCATATCAATCTGATTATCACAATCTACTGCCGCATATCCTTTTTCTTCCAGACAATTGATAATTTTTCTTTTCACCTTTAATGTATTTAACTCCGACTTCTCCTTCATATAAACAGACCGAAAAGTTTGCGCTGTTTTTTTTACTTCTGCATTCATTTCAGATTCTACGGTTTCTTTCTTTTCTTCTTTTTCCGTAATTCGATTTTGTCCGCACCCTGTAAAAACAATAAGAACTATCAATATCATCGCAAATATCTTACATATGTAATAATTCCCCATAAAAATTTTTTTATCCTTCAAAATACTCATCCAATACTGTTGCATCTTTTTTAACAACATAACCACTTCCACCGATTCCTTTCACATTCTCAACCATACTGATAAGAAGAATTGGTTTGTCCACGCTTTTATCTGCCGTAAACACCGAAAACCACCCGATTTCTTTGCCAGAAGTATCTTCTTTCGTTGCCTTCAACTCGGCTGTCCCTGTTTTTCCAGCCAGCAAAATATCGTCACGATGTGCAGCATATCCGGTTCCTTCCGGATCATTTACAACACCTTCCACCCCTTGCATAATTTCTTCTACATTTTCTTTGCTAAACGCATTTTCTATCCATGTTTCACCGGATGCTTCTTCTTTGTATTTCAAATACGGTTTTATCATATTCCCTTCATTTAAAAATGAAGTATAAATACTTGCCAGATGTAATGGATTTACAAGAATCTGCCCTTGCCCATAACCACTATCTGCCAATTGTATTTCTGTTTCTATTTTATCTGTATTGGAATATGTTGATTCCTGCATCGCAATCTCAAACGGCATATTCTGATTAAATCCTATTTCATTTAAAGTATTCATAAAATTCTCACTACCAATTTTAAGAGCTGCCTTTGCAAAATAAATATTATCAGAATAGATAATTGCATTTTTCATAATAACCGGTTCATATTCATGAAGTGTTGTCACTTGATAAGATCCCCAAGACGAATCTTTCTGCCATGCCAAACCTTCATTTCCAAAATCTTCTTTTGGATCTATGCTTCCCGTTTTCAACCCAATTCCTGCCACAACTGGTTTAAATGTTGAGCCAGGACACCATACTTGACGAAAACGATTATATAATGGCTTCTTTTCATCTTCGTTTAATGATGTCCATTTCTCTGATGATAAGCCCCGTATAAATTCATTATTATCATAAGATGGGGTACTTACCAAAGCCAATACTTCTCCCGTATAAGGATTCATTGCGACAGAACACCCCGGATCTTCTTTAAACTGCTCGTATAATGATTTTTGCAAATCGGAATCTATCGTTAATCTTATATCCATACCATCTTCTTTAAAAATACTTGCAAGAACCTCTTTTACTTCCCCATCACTATCCAAAATCTTTATATCACAACCATCTTTTCCTTTTAATTGCTTTTCGTATAACTTTTCCACCCCAGATCTTCCGATTACACTTTCAGCTGAATATCCTTCCCCTGGATGATTTTCCAAATCTTCTGCTGTTACAGACTGTACATAACCAATTAAATGAGCTGCTGCTTCCCCTAACTCATAGGTTCTAACTTCCACATCTGATAGCATAACCCCTGGAATTTCCAAAAGTTTATTCTGACAATCCTGCTCCTCAAGTGTCTTTTCTTCTGGCTGTATTTTCATTAAATCTATTTCTTCTACTTTCGGAATAGTTTCAATTGGTACAAAAGAATCTTCTTTTACCCACTTTGCTGTGAGTTTGTTATTTATTGTTTCTACATCTATCTCTAATAACTCCGCTATTTTTTCAATAGATACATTCCTGTCTTCCAGCTTTCCCGGTATAATGCCAACTGATGTTGCTACTCCTTTTCCTGCAAGCATTTTACCATCTCGGTCTAATATTTCTCCTCTCTCCGCTTTTGATGTAGTAACACTTATTTTATCATCACTCTCTAAATCTGGAAAAATCAGGCTATCCTGCCATACTAATTTATATCCCTGTTTCGTCTTCTTCAGTTCCGCCATATTGTCAAATTGTATTGTTCCGGCAATTGTATTACATGATGTTTCATACGAAAGCGTAACTGTATCTGCTTTTTTCTCTTTCACAGCTATATGACTGATTTTAATGTCACTGACCTCTATTCCTTCGTATATCTTAGAATTTCGTTGTATGTATTCTTCTTTTGTCAGATAAACTTTTTCATCTGAATCTATCATAGTATACATTACTTCATATTCCTTTTTTTCAATATGGTTCATATATTCCACAAGTGTGTCTTCTGGTGATTCCGTTATCGTCCTTTTTAATAAAACACCTCCTGAAACAGCAATTACTGTTATAGCTACTATCAGCCCAAAAATCTTACAAGCGTAAGATTTTTGGATATTTTGCTTTTTTCGTCTTCTTTTCATAGATATTCCTTTCTTCTAATTTTTTTGTTTCTTAAATCTTACGCTTGTAATATTTAAAAGTCAAGTCTATTTTCAGGAATTGTATACTCCAGATTCACCATCTTTATGTGCGATATATCCTATTTTATTACCATCCTCTATATCTTCTCCATTTTTGTTACCCTGTCATTTTAAAGAACATCCTTACTTACACTGTTACATATTTTTCCGCTTCTTCTTTGCACTTCAACGTATTTCCATGCCCAATTACATATTCCATACATTCTTTTCCCTGCTCTTCTTTTCCGATTCGGTAGTAACATACTCCCAGCAGGAATCTGCGTGTAACCTCATAATAAGGCAGCTTTTCCGTATCATTTTCCAGTAATCTTACTGCTGCCTCATCTTCACCTTTCAGCATCAAATTTTTTGCCATAAACAGTGGATTCTTTTGAAATACTTTCCCTGCTTTTTCTAATGTAGCCGAATAACCTGCCGCATCTTTCTCCTGATATTTCTTCGACAGTTCGAGATTCGTCATGACCTGCTGCCAGGAACGTCCCTCTCTTTTTCCTTCCCATTCATTCTTTATATACTCTTCTGCCTTCTGCAACTGCCCATTTATGATCAGTGCAACTACATATTTAGACTCAGCTATCAGCATGACACTTTTTTGAAATCCATGATAATCCAAGCTCTTTCCGTACTTTATCAACTCTTCCAGCATTTCTGAATATTTTTCTGCATCACATTGCTGTGACAGAATCCGGTCAATTTTTGAAAAATCTCTGAGAATGTCCCTGATTAAAATGAATATACCTGCAATCAGATCAACCACCACGCAAATCCACAGAAGCCAGGGATCTGTCGTGACCCAGCCCGGCTGCTTCACATCGAAAAAGAGTACTGTCTCCTGATGCGGGAACGGATTTCCTTTGAAAATACTCACCACACAAATCAATGCTGCATAAATCAACAGCACATTCCGTATCATCCTGATGCGTCCATTTTTCTGCTTTTCATAAATCTTTTTTATCTGCTCTTCCATTTTCTCTACCTCGCTGTCACACTATTTTTGTACCTACAACATAATTATACATAAATTAATATTGTAGCGAATCTCTGTTCGGTTGTACAATATCTACTGCTGCCTGTTCTTCTTTCTCCGCTGCTTTGCAAAATTCTTCTACTTTTTCACGATTGACCATATCAATCTGATTATCACAATCTACTGCCG
>CALMUC010000176.1 GCA_937872845.1 uncultured Lachnospiraceae bacterium
TGGCTTTTTGTTTTATAAATGGTCTGATGCAGATTCTTTTATAAAAAATTTGGAGGCTTAGCTCAGTTGGTTAGAGCAATCGGCTCATAACCGATCGGTCCCGGGTTCGAGTCCCTGAGCCTCCACTTTAATAAATTCAGCGCATGAAGTACATGCGCTTTTTTATTTTCTATTCAATGGAAATGCAGTACAATGTTTAATCAAATTATAAATGATGATGGAGGTTTATAGATGAATTCATCTGATATGAATGTTGCTGAAATTCTGGACAAATTAAAATTAGCTGCGGTTTCTGACAATAAACTTCTTGACGATTTGATTAATACTGAAAAATCAAAAAGTCCAGTTTCGGATTTTTGCAGAATCAGTTCTAAAGCTGGATTTCAAATCTATGAAATGGATTTAGTAGGGTACGGTGAAGAAGCTTATGCAGCTATGCGCAGGAGCACAAATGGTGGAGGCGAAAATTCACCTCTTCTTGAATTTGAAGATGATATTTACATATTATTTATACAGGAATTGAAGCTTGTTAAGGCTGAAACAGATAAAATCAAATAATTTTGATATTTTGATCAAATCATTTTTTATATAAGTAATTTTGGTATTTTAATATGAAATTTTCATTTAAAAGGAGAATAATATGGCTATTAATCCAATGTTAATGATGCAAATGGCAGGAAGATTCAAGAAATTCAATCAGGAACACCCTAAAGTTGCTCCTTTTTTACGGGCAGCAGATCATAATGTTGTTTGTGAGGGAGCTGTTGTTGAATTGAAAATAACATCACCAGACGGACAGGAATTTGTTACAAATATAAAACTTACAGCTGATGATATAGAAACAATAAATGCTCTGAAAAATGCAAAATAGAGATTATGGAAATAAGCAGACCGAAAAATGATGATGAAATCTGAAAATTGGAAAATGATATTGAGAATCTGCATAATGAAAAAAGAGATGTCACTCTGTTAAATGGGAGAATATAAATTGAAACAAAATTCTATGGTTTATCTTGCGTCTGGATCTCCAAGGAGAAAAGAATTATTAGAGCAACTTGGATTTGAGTTTGAAGTGATAGTAAGTGATTTTGATGAAAAGCTTATATTTTCATGCGGATGCGAATGTGAAAGTACAACAGAAAAAGTGAATCATATGGCTTCACCAGCGGAGACAGTAAGATTGCTCGCTTTTCAAAAAGCAAATGTAGTTGCAGAACGATTAAAAAAAGAGGGCAAATTTGAAGATACATATGCTCATCCCAAAGTTAACCAGGCAGATGAAAAATCTGTAAAAAAACCCGATAAAAAAATTGATGAAAAAATTTTAAATAAATCAGGCAATAAATTTCGCGAAAGTCCTATTGTAATTGGATCTGATACGGTAGTTGCTTTGGATGGAAAAATTTTTGGAAAGCCACAAAGTGAGGAGGAGGCTGTTGACATGCTGATGCAATTATCGGGAAGGAAACATCAAGTCTTTACAGGTGTTGCAGTAATTCCTGTTTTTACGGATAGAAATATATTGTTTTATGAAAAATCAGATGTCTGTATGTTTGATTTTTCATTAAAAGAGGCAATCGCATATGTCAGATCCGGTGAGCCGATGGACAAGGCTGGCAGTTATGGAATTCAGGGGAAGGGGGCTGCTTTAGTGAAGGAAATTCACGGAGATTACAATACAATTGTAGGGCTGCCTTTAGCAAAACTTGTAAGGGAGCTTGCACTTGCAGGTTATGTTAATCTTGAAAGATAGGTAACATACATTCGTGATTTTATTGTGGATTCAGCAGTATGAGTTATTAAATTTCAGGTAAATTAAATCTGAAGATATAAAAAGTGGGTGTTAAAAGAGAATTTTGATATGTTATGAAATTTTTTAAGTAGAGATTATAAATATTTATTTGAAACTGCTTAATAAAAATCATAGTAATCATAAAACTTTTAACACCCTTTTAATTTTATAAAAACCGGTGACCACATGTTGGGCAGAAAACAGAATTTATTGTTGTAAATGTACCACATTCGGGACATTTTTTTTGATCATGAGTGGTATTATTGTCAGCTATGGGCTGAGACATAGGAGCTTCGGAGGTATTGTCATCTGCCGGTTGAGGCATAGGAACTTCAGATTGTGATTCGGTTCCTTTATTTGAATTTGAGTCAGCACTGTTAACTGATTTGTCATCTGATGACTGATTGTCAGAAAATGAGCATTTAGAACCACATTTTATACAGAATATTGTATCCCCGAGATTTGTTGAACCGCAGATAGGACATTTCCATGTGGTAAGTTTTTTGTTTATGTTTATGAGCTCAGATTTCATTGAATCAATTTCCTGGATGAATTGAGAGAATTCTTCGGAGGGGGTTTCGTGGTGCTCTGAGTAATATAGTTCACCGATTTTGATATATTTTTCGATGATAGATTTTTCTATTTGAGAAGCTTTGTGCTTTAATGTTGTAGTTTCCTGAATGTTTTGTGCTCCATTTTTTATATCATTTCCGTAACTTTTAATTGTTGATGAAAATTTTTCAAACATATAAATCCTCCTTGTGAAAAAATAATTATAAAAACTGTATTTAATATTTGAACTGAATTTAAACTTATTATATATAATATTGTAAAATGCAGATATTGTAAAATATGTTGTATAGAATATAAAGTAAGCGATAAAATTCAGTAAGTGAGTGAATATAATCTAAATAAGTGTAAATAATTAATAGTTATTAGCATGTCCGTTATTAATATGTCTTTATAAATTTATATTTTTATCAATCTACAATTTTGTCAAGCTATGTTTTTATCAACCGATATTTTTATTAATCTATATGTTCATGAATTATTCTGTTAGCAAATCAGTATGGTGTCAAGTTAAAAAATTCAATGGTAAATATAAAAATTAAATTTGATCAATGTCGAATTTAGATATTGTTGAATAGATATTTATATGATTGTTGCAAATGTTACAGTAGTAATTAACCTTTTCGTGTATATTAAAGCCGTAAAAAGTAATAAATAGTAATAAAATTCTGAATAAATTCAGTTGAATTCAGAATTTTGGAAATCATATGAAGGGAGAACTACCATGTTAGAGAAAAAGGAATGGGACACATTTAAGGGCAGGCTTTGGAAAGAAGAATGCAATGTGCGCGATTTCATCCAGAATAATTACACACAGTATAGTGGTGATGAGGATTTCCTTGCAAATCCTACAGATGCTACAGAAAAGCTGTGGGGTAAGCTTCAGGAACTCCAGAAGCAGGAACGTGAGAATGGCGGCGTTTTAAAGGAAGATGCAGATGTAGTTTCCTCTATAACAGCTTATGGTCCGGGATATATTGATGAGGAGACAAAGAACCTTGAGCAGATTGTTGGTCTTCAAACGGATGAGCCGCTGAAAAGGGCATTTATGCCATATGGCGGAATAAAAATGGCAGAAGAAGCTCTTGAGATGTATGGTTATAAAGCAAATGAGAACTTTCATAAAATTTTTAATGATTATCATAAGACACATAATCAGGCTGTTTTTGATGGCTATACGGATGAAATGAAAGCCGCAAGACATACACATATTGTAACGGGACTTCCTGATACATATGGCCGTGGACGTATTGTCGGTGATTATAGAAGAATTGCACTTTATGGTATTGATCAGTTGATAGCATGGAAAGAGGACGATAAGAAAAATTGCGGAACACGTACTATGACTGATGAGGTTATCCGCCAGAGAGAGGAACTCGCTGACCAGATAAAGGCACTTAAAGATATGAAGAAAATGGCATCAGCTTACGGATTTGATATTTCAAAGCCGGCATCAGATGCAAAGGAAGCTGTTCAGTGGCTTTATTTTGGATATCTTGCAGCAATAAAAACTCAGAATGGTGCAGCTATGTCGGTTGGACGTGTTTCAACATTTCTGGATGTTTATATTGAGCGTGATATTGAAGCAGGAAAAATATCAGAAGCTGAGGCTCAGGAACTGATTGATCATTTTGTAATGAAGCTTCGTATGGTTAAGTTTGCACGTATTAAGTCTTATAATGAACTTTTCTCAGGTGATCCTGTCTGGGCAACGCTCGAGGTTGCAGGTATTGGTGTCGATGGACGTTCTATGGTAACAAAGAATGATTATCGTTTTCTTCATACTCTTGAAAATATGGGACCTGCTCCGGAACCTAATCTTACGGTTCTATACAGCGCAGATCTTCAGGATAATTTCAAAAAATATGCAGCAAAGATTTCTGTAGCGACAAGCTCGATACAGTATGAAAATGATGATGTTATGAAACCTGTCTGGGGTGATGACTATTCAATCTGCTGCTGCGTATCAGCAACTCAAACGGGAAAGGAAATGCAGTTTTTCGGTGCCCGTGCGAATCTTGCAAAATGTCTGCTGTATGCAATTAATGGTGGTAAGGATGAGAAATTTATAGATAAGAAGACCGGAAAACCTATGCAGGTTGGTCCTGAATATGCTCCTGTAACGGCAGAATATCTTAATTATGATGAAGTTATTCACAAATATAAGAACATGCTTGACTGGCTTGCTGATCTCTATGTGAATATATTGAATCTTATTCAGTATATGCATGATAAGTATTACTATGAAGCTGCTGAAATGGCACTTATTGATACAGATGTAAGACGTACATTTGCTACAGGAATTGCAGGATTTTCACATGTAATTGATTCTCTTTCTGCAATAAAATATGCGAAGGTCAAGGTTATTCGTGATGAATTCGGGCTTGCAAAGGACTTTGAAATAGAGGGCGATTTCCCTAAATATGGAAATGATGATGACAGGGCAGATGATATCGGTGTATGGCTGCTTCATGAATTTATAACAGATGTAAAGAAGAGACACACCTACAGAAATTCAGAGCCTACAACATCTATACTCACTATCACATCAAATGTTGTGTATGGAAAGTTTACAGGAACACTTCCTGATGGTAGACCAGCATGGGCTCCGTTTGCACCAGGTGCCAATCCATCATATGGTGCTGAACAGTCGGGGCTGCTTGCATCTCTTAATTCTGTTGCGAAAATGCCATATGAATGGTCATTGGACGGAATTTCAAATACGCAGACTATGAGTCCGGATGCACTTGGACATGATGACAAGGAGAGAGCAGAGCAATTAGTAAATGTGCTTGATGGATATTTTGATCAGGGAGCACATCATTTGAATGTGAATGTATTTGGCAAGGATAAGCTGCTGGATGCTCAGGCACATCCTGAAAAACCGGAATATGCTAATTTCACGATCCGTGTTTCGGGATATGCTGTTAAATTCATTTCGCTTACAAAAGAACAGCAGGATGATGTAATTTCAAGAACATTTCATGAGGCGCTGTAAATTCTTTTTAGTAAAATATAAATAATAAATGCTGCTTTCCGGCATGGAATGATGCAGAAAAACTACCCAGAACTCCGGAGAAATTCTCCGGAGTTTTTTTATAAAATAAAATTTACACAAATTGAATTGGTTGAAGCAGTACATTTTATATAGTGTGAGATTGACTGAATTGGATTGTATGTGAGGTAAAAGTATGGATCAGGAAATAGTTGGATATGTTCATTCGACAGAAAGTTTTGGTGCAGTGGATGGACCAGGACTTAGATTTGTAGTATTTATGCAGGGCTGCAGGATGAGATGCAGATATTGTCACAATCCTGAAACATGGGGCATGAGCGGTGGTGAGAAAAGAACACCGGGTGATTTATTAAAACAGGCATTAAGATATAAGTCGTATTGGAAAAATGGAGGCGGAATAACCGTGAGTGGTGGTGAGGCGCTTCTTCAGATTGACTTTGTGACGGAACTTTTCAGGCTTGCAAAGAAAGAAGGAATATCAACGGCATTAGACACAGCGGGTAATCCGTTTACATATGATGAACCATTTTTTGGTAAATTTAATCAGCTTATGAAATTTACGGATTTATATATTTTGGATATAAAGCAGATAGACGAAGAGAAGCATAAGAATCTAACCGGACATACTAATATTAATATTCTTGAGATGGCAAGATATCTTTCGGATAACGGAAAAGCAATGTGGATAAGGCACGTTCTTGTTCCCGGAATAACAACAGATGAGAGAGATCTTAAAAGACTTGCAGAATTTCTGGATACACTTAAGACAGTACAAAAAAGGGAAGTACTTCCATATCACACGCTTGGAGTTCCTGAGTGGAAGAAGCTTGGAATTCCATATACGTTGGAAGGAACAGAAAGTCCGACAAATGACGAGATAAAGAAAGCTGAAGAAATATTAAAAATAGTTCATGATATATAACTTATTTACAGTACATAATATATAATATGTTAAGAATTACGCAGGTTTGCAAATTCAGATTTAAATATGTATAATCCATAGAGATTGTCAATTGAAATCTATAAATTATTGTGGAGGTAAAGATTATGAAATGTCCTAAATGCGGAGCAGAGATTCCGGATGGGGTTGATATTTGCCCAATGTGTGGCGCAAGTATTGAACAATCAGATAATGGTAAGGATGAGTCACAGCAAAGTCCATATGGTTCAGCACAGAATGGTCCAGTGAATAGTCTGGCACAGAATAGCGGAATGCCAAACGGCCCACAGAATAGCGGAATGCCAAACGGTCCACAGAATAGCGGAATGCCAAAC
>CALMUC010000177.1 GCA_937872845.1 uncultured Lachnospiraceae bacterium
GGAGTTCAGACGTGTGCTCTTCCGATCTATATATTTGTACATGTTATACTGTCGGCAACTTAAAATAACGGCGCCGTATGCCACCGGGTATAACGGAATAAACGTCAATTCTTTATCATCAGGTCATAGAAGATAAAGAATTGACGTTTATTTTTTTCGTTTTTGAAATTTTTAGTCATTATATTTTTATTATGTTTTCAGGAGGATTTAATATGTCTTGGATTTTACTTTTACTTGCCGGAATATGCGAGATTTTATGGGCTGCAACAATGAAATATTCAAATGGTTTTACCGTATTTCTGCCATCTGTCATAACAATCATTGGCTATATATTAAGTGGTGTCTTTTTATCTGCAGCTCTAAGACATCTCTCACTCGGAACTGCCTATGCAGCGTGGACTGGTTTAGGAATTATCGGCACATCAGCTTTAGGTGTATTTTTATTTCACGAAAAATTGTCTGCCGCACAAATAATCTGTATAATGCTTATAATAATCGGAATAGTCGGTTTAAAACTTCTAAGCAGAAACTAATTATTATTTTTATTTATTATTTTCACTTGCCATATGTGCACGTCCTGATCTGACATAAAAAGGAATTGCAGCCAGCTGTGCAAAGACTGAAATTGATATCATTACAGGAATACTTATATCGTAAATCACTCCCATGAGCCAGCTTCCCAGAAACCAGAAAAGTCCAAATGAACATTCAAAAATACCATATCCGGTTGCTCTGCTCTGTTTAGGAACCATACTTGTAACTGCTGCTTTTAATATTGACTCCTGTGCTCCCATACCAATTCCCCATAACATAATTCCAATCAGGAGCATTGGAATTGAATGAAATGCAAATACAAAAATTGCAAATGGTGACGAAATTATTGTTGATATCACAAGTGCTTTTACACCCTTTTTGTCATAAATAAGTCCGAATATAAGTGCTGCTACCGCATCCACAAGCATAGCACCCGCATAGATCAGAGGAAGTGTTCCTGTATTTATAATCGATGATGTTTCAGCAACTCCCGTAGAAATATTCGCATAAGTTCTGGAAACATGCATTAATATTATTGAGTAATCAATAAATCCAAATGCAAAAAGGCTGATTCCGACAATATAAAGTATAAACTCTTTTTTCATTTTAAACTGAACAAATTCCTTGGGTTCAGGTTCAAAGTTTTCAGGATTAGGAAACTTTACTCTTGTTACGCATAAAAGTATCAATGTAATTGCTCCCGGGACTGCAAGTACAGCAAAACATTTCGAATATATTTCATATGTGGTGCCATTCGTCCTGAAAAGCATTACAACATAGAGCAGCACCGGTCCCAGAAATGCACCTATCTGATCAAGCACTTCCTGAATTCCAAAACTTTTTCCAACACCTTCCTGCGTTGCTGCAAATGACATTATTGTATCTTTTGCAGGTTTTTTTATTGCTTTACCGGTTCGCTGAATTATAAGAAGTGCACATGCAAAAACCCATCCCTGTTTTCCCACAAGTGCGAGTGCCGGGACGGCAAGCACATCTATCACATATCCTGTTATTGTCATCGGCCAATAGCATTTATGTTTATCTGTAAGTTTTCCAAACACGTATCGCATTGAATATCCGACAAGTTCACCAAGCCCTGATACAAAACCTATTGTTGCTGCAGAAGCTCCTATAAGCGTCAGAAATGCACCACGAATACTGCTTGCACCTTCATGTGTCATATCTGAAAAAAGACTCACAATTCCAAACAAAACTATAAATAACATTGCCTTGGAAAATTTTTTATTATTTTCTGCCTTCATATTAAAATGCCCTCTTGTTAAAATTATTTAATTTACAAATTTTTCAACTTTTAATTACACCATTAAGTATGGAATTCAAGTTGAATTATTGAACAATACATGAAAATTATTAGATTTTTATACTTTTCTGATATATTATATATCAGTATGTGTCTTTTTCACAGAATATTAATTTTTCATGTATTGTTAAATAATTCAACTTGATATGATTCATTCGATTTGATATGATTATTTCAGGCATTGGTAAGTCGTTTATCATAACGGCTTATTTTTTTGCAGTCTGATTTATATCAAGGGGAGGGTTTATCATGTATAATGTAAAAAAAGATTCAAATCAGGATTATGACACACCGAATCAATATGATCCGGCTGTTAATTCTCAAAATTCTTATTCCGAAAGTTCGGTTACTCAGAATCCTTATTCTGAAAGTTCTGCCACTCAGAGTCCTTATTCTGAGAGTCCAGTCACTCAGAATCCTTACTTGGGGAACTCTGATGCTGAGAATTTTTCTGCATTTACTTCTAATATGCCATCAGATTATCATCCACATTTTTATAAATTATCCGGCAAATTTTCAATTTTAGGAATGATACTCACTATTTTATTTTCTTCAATTTCGGGTGCGCTTATTTTTACGCTTTACATTCTGCTTGATGCACATGTTTCTTTCGTGAAATTATTGATTATATTTGCTCTGTTTGCAGGCTGCGGTATTGGTTTCGTTAATCTTTTTTTTGTACGTCTTTTTAAAATCAGAAACAAAACTATTGCTATAATTTGTATAGTTATTTCATTTTTTATTGCATCTTATTTTAAATGGGGATTTTATGATTATCTGGATTTAAATTCAACATATAAGAATGCAAAGGAAATCAATCAGACTGCTGATGAATATTTCGGAATATCCGATAGTCTTGATACAAACTATGCTTCTATTGAAGATTATTTTAATAAATACACTACAACAAATGCATATGATTTTATGGAACAGTATGCCAGTTCAAACAACAGTTCAATTGATTCACTTGATCTTTCCGAAAGCCAGATTAAAGAATCTCATAATTGTTCATTCTGGGAATTCTTAGATTATGACTCACTTCTTGGTACTGATATTGACACAGTAAAGAAATCAGTTGAAGCTTCGAAAACGATGTACGTTTATGAATTTTTATATAAATATCGTAAAATCTATCATAAACCTGATATATTTTATAATATGACTCATCCATCAGCTGTATGGTCGGACATCAAAAAAATCAATTTGGAAGGACGCTGGAGTTTTTCTTCATCATATTCATCATATTCATCATATTCATCATCAAATTCCTCTTCAGATTCAAATAACAATTCAAAAACAAAAGGTATATGGCTGTGGATTGTCTGGGGAAGTGAATTTGTCATTATGCTTATAACTGCAATATTGCCGGTTAATTGCTTGAATAATATACCTTTCCTAGAAGAAGAAGGGGCATGGGCAAAGATATCAGGCCAGTCTAAAAACTTTGTTTTTTATGTAAATACTGATATTTCAACTCTGAAATCTGCAATAATGTTAAATCCTTACACGCTGCTTTCTCTGCGCGCTCCTGATTCCTGCAAAATTTCTCCTTACATTACAATACAACTATATAATGGTCATTACATGACAGAAAATTACATTACAGTCATATACCATCATGACGTAAAAACAAATAATAAAAAGACACAGCATGTAGCAGATAAAATAATTTCACTTATGGCCGTTGACGGTGCATTTGTTCATGCCCTTAATACATCTCAGCCGGTTACTATATCTCAATCTCAAATATAATTTTAAATTAGTATTCTGAATTTACAAAGCAGGCGCTGCACACTCTTGACCGAAATCACAAGTATGCAGCGCCTTTCTTCTCAAAACAAAATAAGAGACAGTATCTATCGAATAATCCATGATATATACTGTCTCTTATTTTATACTTTATTTACGTTTTATTTAAACTATATTCTTGCAACTCCTGTTTCTCTTGCAGCTTTTGCTACTGCCTCTGCAACTGCCATACTTACATTTCTGTCAAGTGCTGATGGTATAATATAATCAGCTGATAGCTTATCATCTGTAACAAAACCTGCAATTGCTTTTGCTGCTGCAATTTTCATTTCATCATTTATCTGACTTGCACGTACATCAAGTGCTCCCCTGAATATTCCAGGAAATGCGAGAACATTATTTATCTGATTAGGGAAATCGCTTCTTCCGGTTCCCACTACTGCAGCTCCGGCTGCCTTTGCAACATCAGGCATGATTTCCGGTGTAGGATTTGCCATAGGGAAGAGAATTGCATTTTCAGCCATGCTCTTTACCATCTCAGGCGTTACACAATTTGGTGCCGATACTCCGATAAATACATCTGCGCCTTTAAGTACTTCTGCAAGGCTTCCAGACTTTTTCTCCCTGTTTGTTATTGCTGCCATTTCCTGTTTCTCTGCGTTAAGTCCTTCACGTCCTTCATATATTGCACCATTTCTGTCACACATAATAACGTTCTTTAATCCAAGTGCGATAAGAAGTCTTATAATTGCTGTTCCGGCTGCTCCGGCACCACTTGTAACTACATGGATTTCATCAAGCTTTTTACCAACAACTTTGAGTGCATTGAACATTGCTGCAAGTGTTACTACTGCTGTACCATGCTGATCATCATGGAAAATAGGGATGTCACAGCATTCCTTAAGTTTTCTCTCTATTTCAAAGCATCTTGGAGCTGAAATATCTTCAAGATTTACCCCGCCAAAGCTTCCGGCAAGAAGTCTTACTGTATTTACAATATCATCAACATTCTTTGATCTTATACAAAGAGGAATTGCATCAACATCACCAAATGCCTTAAAAAGTGCACATTTTCCTTCCATAACAGGCATTCCTGCTTCAGGGCCGATATCACCAAGTCCAAGAACTGCCGTTCCATCTGTTACAACTGCAACAAGATTGCTTCTTCTTGTAAGCTCATAACTCTTATTTACGTCCTTTTGAATTTCAAGACACGGTGTAGCAACTCCCGGTGTATATGCAAGTGACAAATCTTCCTTGTCTTCAAGTTTGCAACGTGTTACAACCTCTATTTTACCTTTCCACTCATAATGTTTCTTTAATGATTCTTTTGCGTAATCCATTTCTGTTCTCCTTTTCCGTCTGCTTTCCAGACAAATATATTTAATTAAAATGCTGTTTTTAACAATATTTACCACTTCATGTTATCTATAATATATTAAATATTAAGATTTGAAATTATATCTTTCATTACATTTGCACTCTTCATAAATGCCTGTTTTTCTTCTGCTGTAATATCCGGCGTAATTTTTCCGCAAATTCCGTCTGATCCAATAATAACAGGAATACTTACACATACATCACTTACTCCGTACTCACCATGAAGCATCGTCGAACATGTCATAGCTGTATTTGAATTTCTCATTATAGCATCACATATCGCCCTTGTGCAAAGTGCAACGCCATAAAATGTTGCTCCTTTAAGATTTATTACTTCCCCGCCGGCGCCATGCACATTCTTTAATATCTCTGTATGATCAACACCTTTATAAGAAGGGTTGCTCTTTCTCATCTGCTCCGTATAAATATCAATAGGCATCCCTGCAATTGTTGTAAGTGACCATGGAATCATAGCTGAATCTCCATGCTCTCCAAGAAGAAATGCATGTACATTTTTAGGATTAATCTGAACACTTTCAGCTATCATCTGGCGAAGACGCGCAGTATCAAGAAGTGTGCCTGATCCAAATACCTGATTTTCCGGAAGACCGGTCACCTTAAGTATTGTGTAAGTTATAATATCTACAGGGTTACTTACTACTACATACTTTGCTTCAGGAGCATATTTCATTGCCTGAGGCATTACACTCTTAATAATATTTACATTTCCCTGAGCAAGATCAATTCTTGACTGTCCAGGTTTTCTTGCACTTCCTACTGTTACTATTACAATGTCTGAATTTACAATATCACTGTAATCTCCTGCATAAATATTTACCGGCGGACAATATGCAGTTCCCTGAATTATATCAAGTGCCTCACCTTTTGCTTTGTCATGATTGATATCAACCATAACAATTTCAGAAGCTGTTCCAAACAATGTAAGTGTATATGCTATTGTTGCACCAACATTTCCAGTTCCTAAAATACTAATTTTCTGAACTCCGTTCATTTCCTCTCCTCCTGCCTGTTTTTCAGACATATTAATATTTTTATAATATTGATTTCATGTACTTTAAAACTAAATATTCAGATGGCAAAATACACAAAAATACAATTGACACTTACCGATAATACCGAAAAAAATAAATCAGAATTTCATTTTATACATAATACCTATTGTTTTGCCTCTTGTATAATACACTCATTCCGAAAAATATTCCACATATAAGATTTATTTATATAAATTTTACAACACAAAAATATATATAAATCCTATATGTGGAATTAAAATCTTAAAATTCGGCATAAAAATCATAAATTTCAATTTTATCTGCCCTTATTCTATATAATAATACTCTATAGTATCTCAAAAAACTGTGCAAATATTATATTTGCAGTTTCATTCATACCAAGGAACTTAAGTTTAACCTGATAACTCTGTCTTTTTCCTTCATTATTTTCAAAACTGCATACACACTCAGATATAGATTTTTTCTCAGCGCATTTTTTTAATGCTTCTGATATATCACAATTTTCTTCTAATATTGAATCAGGTTCATTATGTATCTCATTTTTTTTACCATATTCATATTTTGATTGAACCATGCAGTTGAAACTTTGATTTTTTCTTAATATATGCAGGCTGGCATTTTTATATTCACAAATAGCTGCAGGTTCATTCAAAGCATTGAAAATCAATTCATCAAATGGATCCGACGACCACAGCATTTTAATAATTTCTTTTAAATTTTCAGAATGCATTTGTGTAGGTTTTTGTGGAATACCGCGAATAAGTTCTTCATAATCAGAAACCGGCATAGGTTTTGCATAATAAAATCCCTGTACATAATTACAACCGATACTTTTAAGAAATTCAACTTGTTCAGCTGTCTCAACACCCTCCATAATTACAGGTGTTTCAAGCCATCCTGCCATCAATATTACAGATCCCAGAATGCTTCTGCTGCGTTCAACATTTGAATTTCCCGAAAGAAATTTCATATCTATTTTCAAAACATCAACTTTTATGTCCTTTAGTGTATTAAGTGATGAATATCCACTGCCAAAATCATCCATAAGAATAACAAATCCACGTGCCTGAAGTTCTTTTACAACACGTTCCATAATCTGAGGATTTGCCATATATGCACTTTCTGTCATTTCCAGATGCAGCAATCCAGCCGGAATATCATACTTTTTCACCAGTTCGCTGAATAGGTTCACAAGGTTCTGATTATACAAGTTAACACGTGAAACATTTACAGAAACAGGTTCAGGATCTCTTCCTTCATCTATCCACTTTCTCAACAATTGACATACATGTTCCCACATATAATAATCAATTTTTCCGATAAAGCCATTCTGTTCAAACACAGGTATGAATACCCCAGGCGAAAGAAGTCCTTTTTCCGGATGTCTCCAACGAATCAGTGCCTCAGCTCCATATGGTTTCTCATTTACAAGTTCATATTTAGGCTGCAGGAAAACTTCAAATTGTTCATCATCTATAGCATGCTGCATTTCATTGACTATCCACTGATTTTTTAGTATATGTGCACTCATCTCTGTTTTATAGAAACTCAGATATTCAAAATAGCTGCCCTTACATTCACGTGAAGCAAGTGTTGCAAGCTCATACATTTTTTGAGGATTTTCATCAAAACTTCTTACTTCATATACACCTATTGAAGGAACCAGCCTATATCCCTTATTAAACACAGCAAGTTCATCAAAAGCCATCTTTGCTTCATTTTTTATCATTTTTTCATCATCCGGCACACAAATACAAAATGCATCAGCATTAATACGTCCATAAACACAAAGCTTATTTCGCTGTGCGATTCTTCTAAGTCTGTTCGCCATTGCAATAAGCAGCTTATCGCCCTCTTCTTCACCCCAGAACGAATTATAAGTCTGGAACTGATCTATATCCACTCTCACCATTGCAAATTTCGTATCTCTATTATTTTCCAGAAGTCTGCCGACCTCCTGAAAAAATGTACTCCTGTTCAGTAAATCCGTGAGTGAGTCATGTTCACTTGCATATTTCATTCTGCTCACAAGATAATATTGACTTCTGATGATAACATTCTTCAATCTGCTCATTAATGTAGCAGGCTGGTATGGTTTTGGAACAAAATCCCATGCACCAAGATTTAATACATTCTGTTCAGTATTATCATCTTTTTCACCTGTCATTGCTATTATAGGAAGCATTGAATATTCCGACTTCTTAAAACGTTTTAAGAATTCATATCCATTCATCACAGGCATTACAATATCAAGTAAAATCGCCGCTATTTCATGATGAGAATCTAATTTTTCAAAAGCTTCTTTCCCGTTTTCAGCCTCTAAAACATTATATTCCAAACTTATAAGTCCACTAAGAATCTGTCTGTCGATATGCTGATCATCAACGACCAAAACTGTAAGTTTTTCTCTTTCCATAACATT
>CALMUC010000178.1 GCA_937872845.1 uncultured Lachnospiraceae bacterium
ACAAGTGGAGCCTGGATCGGGTACTGAAAGCAGTACGGATTCAGATGGGAATGGAGGGAGAAGGGCATGACTGCAGAAGAATATAGAAACTATCTGGAAACGGATTTTGATGATGTGGATCTGAAGGAATTGAAGGATATCCGAAAAATAAGGATTGACCGGAATCAGACGAAGGAAAAAAGAATAGCTCAATATCTCAGACAGGTGGGAAATCCCTATCTTGTCTGTATAGGAAATGTAAAAGTGAAAATAAGGTTTGCAAACAATGGAGTATCTTTTGAAGATGCATTTGAGGAACTTTTGCTTTCTGTATAAAAAGTGATGGTAAAATCTGAAGAGTTATGTTAATATGGAGACGAGGAACTCAGGACTCCTCATTCATATCAGGACAAAATCGACTCACCCTCTGGGTTTTACCAATGTTGATGGAAAGGTAAAACTAAGGAGGATGAAGATGAATCAAATTAACAATTCAAAGAAAATCTATCATGCAGCCATTTATGTTCGTTTATCGAAAGAAGATGGCGATGTTGCTACTGCTGGAAAGCGTGAAAGCAACAGTATCTCAAATCAGAAAGATCTGATAAAAAATTTCCTAAAAGATAAAAAGGATATAGTTGTTGTATCAGAACGGGTGGATGACGGTTACAGCGGTTCTAATTTTGAACGTCCTGCATTTCAGATGATGCTGGAAGATATCAAAAAAGGAATTGTGGATTGTGTCGTTGTAAAAGACCTTTCCCGTTTTGGACGTGAGTATATTGATGCCGGAAAATATATCGAAAGATTATTTCCGGCACTTGGCGTGCGGTTTATTGCGGTCAATGATCATTATGACAGCCTGGAAGGAAAAAGTCAGGCAGACGAAATCGTGATTCCCTTCAAGAATCTCATTAACGATGCATATTGCCGTGACATTTCTATCAAAATAAGAAGCCACCTGGAAGTAAAGAGAAAAAATGGGGAATATATTGGAGCGTTTACACCGTATGGCTACCAGAAAGATTCAGATAATAAAAATAAACTGGTGATAGATGTATATGCGGCAGGTATCGTCAAAGAAATTTACCGCATGAAATTATCAGGTATGAGCCAGACAGCAATTGCCAATGCATTGAACAAACAGGGTGTTCTTTCACCAATGGAATACAAGCACAGTCTTGGAATAAGGATTCAGGATAATTTTAAAACACACGAACAGGCAGAATGGAGCGCCATGTCGGTAAAAAGAATCCTTGAAAATGAAGTATACACTGGAACTCTGGTGCAGGGAAAAAGAACAACACCAAACCATAAAGTAAAAAAATTGATGAAAAAGCCGGAGACAGATTGGGTTAGAATTGAAAAAAACCATGAGGCTATCGTATCAGAACGAGAATTTGCACTGGTGCAGAGATTATTAGGGATAGATACAAGGACTTCTCCGAACGAGGAAAAGGTATATCCATTATCTGGACTTGTGGTTTGTGGAGACTGTGGGGCAATGATGATCAAACGGGATGTTCCGGCAGGAGGAAAGGTATATGCTTACTATATCTGTTCCAGACATGCGGCTACGAAAGCGTGTGCAGCACACAGAATACCAATGGGTAAACTAGAAGAAACAGTATTGGAACTGGTAAAAATCCATATTGAAAATATCCTTGATATGAAAAAAATCATGGATTTTATCCATGAAGTACCATTTCAAGAATTGGATATAAAAGAACTGGAAATTAGAAAAGAAGCAAAAGAAAAAGAAGCCGTGCGATGCCGGGAGTTAAGAGATTATCTATATGAGGATTTCCGTGAAGGAATCATTTCAAAAGAAGATTATAAAGAGCTTCATGACGGGTACACAGAAAAACGGAAAAAAGCCGAGGAAGCAGTCCGAAGCATTGATCAGCAGATCAGTGAAGTCCTGGAATCAAAAAGTGATAAATATCATTGGCTGGATTATTTTGCCGAGCATCAGAATATACAGGAACTTACAAGAACTGTTGCTGTTGAACTGATTGACCAGATATTAGTATATGACAAAAAACATATTGAAGTCAGATTTAATTTTGATGATTGTTATCAATCTTTGTTACGGCAGATACAGTCGGTGGGATGCGATGTCAGCACAGGTATGGACGGAAGAATAGAAATTCAAAAGAGGGAGGTCGTATAAATGGCTCGAAAATCAAGAAAAGTAGATTATGTGAATGTTGGAAATAAAGAAAATTTGGTTACAGAAGCTGAAAACCAGTGTGAAAAAGTTTCACATGCAGCCCTTTATGCAAGGCTTTCCTATGAGAGTGAAAAGAACAGAGAAAGAAATACGATAGAAACGCAGATGGTTCTGCTTCATAATTTCGTAAAAGAACAGAAAGATATCGTGGTTGCAAAGGAATATTATGATATATCTAAAACCGGAACTAATTTTGAGAGAGATGGTTTTAATGAGATGATGCAGGACATCAAAGAGGGAAATATTGACTGTGTTATTGTTAAAGATCTTTCTAGGCTTGGAAGAAATTATGTAGAGGCGGGAAGCTATATTGAAAGAGTGTTCCCATTCTTTAATGTGCGTTTTATTTCGGTGAATGATCATTATGATTCGTTCAGAGATGACATAAGCCTGCTGATCAGCATGTCAAACGTGTATAATGAGTTTTATTCCAGAGATTTGGCAAAGAAAATAAGAAGTTCATACCGGACGAGCTGGGCAAATGGCGAATTTCCTTCCGGTCAGATGGCTTATGGTTATGAAAAAGACAAGGATAATCCTCATCAGCTGATTCCAGATCCGGTAGCGGCACCAGTGGTGAAAAAGATATTTCAGTATTTTATTGATGGAATGACTTATGCAGAGATTGCCCGGAAATTAAATGCGGATGGGTATCTCTGCCCGAAAGCCTACAAGCTGGATAAAGCAGGAAAAGCAAATGAAAAGTCAGCGACATGGACATGGAGTGGAGGAACAGTCCACAAAATCCTTGAGAATCAATATTATGCCGGTGATAGTGTGCATAATCAGTTTACCAATGATTCCTGGGCAGCACAGAGACAGAAAATGAATCAGAAAGAAGAATGGATCATTATCAAAAATACCCATGAGGCACTTGTGAGCAGAAAGGATTTTGATGAGGTACAGGAAAAGATTGGTCATATCGTAAAACGGGTTAATGAAGCTCGTAAATCAAATGGCAATAATGTAAGAGACTTCAACTTTTTCAAGCAGAAAATTGTATGTGCAGACTGTGGAAAAACCATGTATTTATATGGGAAAACAAAAGGCAATCATCGTAGGTTTTACTGTGGAAATAATAAGCTCCACGGGAAGTGTACGCCACATTCTATCACTGATTTGGAAGTGAATGATTATGTACTGCGTGTGATACGTGCACATATCAATGTATATGTTGAAAATGTAGATTTGATTCGGCGGTTGAATCAAAGACAGGAAAGCATTAAAAAATATGATGTGTTTAACAGGGAAATCAAGAAATGCCGGAAAGAACTGGAAAAAGTGGCAGTACACCGGGAAAGATTGTTTGAGGATTATGTGTGCCGTATTATTGATGCAGAGCAGTATGAAACATTTTCAAAGCAGGATGCGGAAACAGAAAAAGAGATCCAGAATAACATGGAAATTTTATTAAAGCATCAGGTTGGATATGAAAAAAATTTTCACACAGAGGAAGAATGGGAAACATTGATCAATAAATACCGCAATACGAGAACGCTGACAAAGGAAATGGTCAATGCTTTTGTAGAAAAAATCGAAATACATGAAAGCGGTTCTATTACGGTACGTTTGGTGTATGATGATATGTTGGAAGAATTAAGAAAATATGCAAAAGAACGGGAGGCTGAGTTATGCCAGTAACAGAATGTATCGCTGTTTATATCAGACTTTCGTCGGAGGATAATGATGTAGATGGCAGTATAAAAGCCGAAAGTAACAGTGTCAGTGCACAGAGAATGCTGATAAACGAATTTATCAAAAAACAGGACGAATTTACTAACTGTCCAGTAGTTGAATATGTAGACGATGGGTACAGTGGTACAAACTTTAACCGTCCTGGCTTTCAGAGGATGGTGGAAGATGCAAAAGCAGGACGTATAAAAAGTATTGTTATAAAGGACTTTTCAAGATTTGGAAGAGATTATCTGGAAGTGGGGAATTATCTGGAAAAAATCCTGCCAGTCCTTGGTATTCGAATTATCTCAATTAACGATGGCTTTGACAGTATCAATTCCTCTGGTTTTACTGGAGGAATGAGTGTAGCGTTAAAAAATATGCTGAACGCAATGTACAGCAGAGATTTGTCCAGAAAAGTTCGTTCTGCGATGAAAACACATGCTAAAAACGGTGAATATATGCCGGCTTTTCCAAAATATGGATATA
Organism: uncultured Lachnospiraceae bacterium; assembly: GCA_937872845.1. GTDB lineage: Bacteria > Bacillota > Clostridia > Lachnospirales > Lachnospiraceae > Eubacterium_Q. Next base: position 4,376 of record CALMUC010000178.1, read on the forward strand.
TTAAAGATCCAGAAGATAAGCATCATCTGGTTATAGACCCAGAAGCGGCTGAAATAGTGAAACTGATATTCACAATGGCGGCAGATGGGAAAACAAAAGGACAGATAGCAAAACATCTGAACGAAACCCATGTGCTTACATGCCGGGAGTATATGTGCAGAAAAGGTATAAAAATGCACAGAGAAAACGAAAAAGAAAAGAAACTCTGGTCAGTCACAACAATCTCAGATATGCTCAAAAATGAAGTGTATCTTGGAAAAATTATTTGGAATAAAAAGAGAGTGGCAAGAACAGGAAGCAATAAATTGGTTTCCAATGATAAAGAGGAGTGGATTGTTGTAGAAAATGCACATGAACCAATTATATCCGATGAATTATTCCAGAAAGCAAATGAAAAAGCATTTACTAACCAGAAAAGAGTTCTTACAAAAAGAGGAGTAGCCTGCCCTATTTTCTTTTGCCCGACCTGTGGAAGAAGACTTGGTTTTACCAGCAGAGAGACTGGGTATCGCTGTATGCAGGCACATATCAGCGGTCTTAGTGGGTGTGCGGAAAGTAAAATGGACAGGAAAGAAGCAGAAGAAACAGTACTGGATGCAGCCAGAAATATGGCACAACTCATTTCGGAAAATCTTGAGAAAAAGAAAAGTGAATGGCATAAAACAATTTTGAAAGAAGAAAATATCGCAACACTGGAAAGTGAAAAAAAGCGACTCTCGTCAAGAAAAATGAAACTGTATTCTGATTATCGTTCAGAAGTGTTGGACAAGGAAGGGTATATGGAAGAACTGGAAAAAACGACTTCCCGTATTTCAGAAATCACTTTGCAGATAGCAGAATTGGAGAATGAGATTGCAGTAGCGAAGAAAAAATGTGATGAAGCAACAGAAAAAGAAATGGAAGTAAATGAGATTGCAGCATTGCAGGATTTTGACAAAATACAGCTGTCAAAGATTATTGAGAAAGTCTTTATTTATGAACCAGGTCGTATGGAGATAAGCTGGAAGATGGATGACATTTTCTACAAAGAAGAAAAAGCATAAACGGAATAAGATTGTTCGCAGGAGCATCACTGGATGAAAACAGTGGTGCTTTTTGCGAATTAAAAGCAAATTTTTTTAGACTTATATTGACAAAAGCAGAAATTCTTGGATTGAAATTTCAGGATTTTGATTTTGAAAAACAGACCGTCAGAATTAGCAGACAGCTTGTTTGAAACCTGAAACTGAAAGAAAAAGAATTTACGGTTACGGAATATGCTGTTATTGAAAGGAATCCAAAGACTGAGAACATCTACCGGATATTGAGAGTGCCAAAAGTGGTGATGCAGGAAGTAAAACGCAGACAGCAGTTGATTGAATTGCGAAAAACTGATTCAGGCATAGAATACAAGAATTTTGATTATGTATGTTGTCAGGAAAATGGCGAACCCCGATCATTAACGGCAATGAATCAGGCACTTACGAAAATCTGTAACAGAAATGGATTGGCAAATATCACCGTACATGCACTCAGACATATGTTTGCGACCATTTTAAT
>CALMUC010000179.1 GCA_937872845.1 uncultured Lachnospiraceae bacterium
ATCAATTATGATATAATTAAAATGTATTGAGGATAGTTGAAGGTTTTATTATTTTAGTTTTATTTTGATTTTAAGGAGGGCAAAAAAATGGCAAAGAACCCATATGAGGGAACAAAAACAGAGAAGAATCTGCTGGAGGCTTTTGCAGGAGAGTCACAGGCGCGTAATAAATATACATATTTTGCGTCGGTTGCTAAGAAGCAGGGTTATGAGCAGATTGCGGCGATGTTCTTAAAGACAGCAGAAAATGAAAAGGAACATGCAAAGCTTTGGTTCAAAGCGCTTGGATTACTCGGAGATACACAGGAAAATCTTAAGACTGCAGCAGATGGCGAGAATTATGAGTGGACTGATATGTATGAACGTATGGCTAAGGAAGCGGATGAAGAAGGATTTCATGAGCTTGCTGAGCAGTTCAGAGGTGTTGGTGCTATTGAGAAAACGCACGAGGAAAGATACAGAAAACTTCTTGAAAATGTTGAGACAGATCAAGTCTTCGAAAAGGGAGATGTAAAAATCTGGGAATGTCGTAATTGCGGACATATTGTTGTGGGTACATCAGCTCCTGATATATGTCCTGTTTGTAAACATCCGCAGGCATATTTTGAAGTAAAGGCAGAAAATTATTAAAATATGGGAATTTACTAAAACAGTTTACTAAGACAGTTTACTAAGACAATTTACTAATGTGATTCATTAATATGATATTAAAGTGATTTAGTGAGTCAATCATAATTATGCAGTATTAATAATGGAGGAAAAAAATATGCTTTTTTATAAGTGTTCAGTATGTGGTAATTTTGTAACTTTTTTAACTGAGAAAACTGCTGCTACACCAGTATGCTGTGGTAAGGAAATGCAGGAAATCAAAGCGAACAGTACAGATGGTGCACTTGAGAAACATGTACCGGTTGTAACTGTTGATGGAAATAAGGTTAAAGTTAAAGTCGGAAGTGTAGAGCATCCTATGCTGGATGCGCATTATATTCAGTTTATCATTCTTGAAACAAAGACAGGTTTTATGAAGAAAGATCTGAAACCGGGGTGCACACCTGAAGCAGAATTTATACTTGCAGATGGAGATGAAGCTGTTACAGTTTATGAGTACTGCAATCTTCACGGACTTTGGAAAACAGATTTATAAATAAATATTAAGTAAAAAGAGGATGCCTTATAAAAGGCATCCTTTTTTTACTTGATATTTTGAGGTTTGCGAATCATATTGTAATGCATTAGAATCGAGTGAAATGAAACTGTGAAATGAGTTGTAAATCAGTATAAGGAGACATAATGGACAGGGAAAGAATTGAAAAACAGATGGAATTTATTCTGGAAATAGATAAGGAAAAAAATGTTACGCGTCAGACAAGTCTTACCTCTCACGGCAGAAAGGAAAATGATGCTGAACATGCATGGCATATGGCAATTATAGCCTATCTTCTCAGAGAATATTCAAATAAGGAAATAGATATAGCTCGTACTATGATTATGTGTCTTATCCATGATATTGTTGAAATAGATGCAGGTGATACATATGCGTATGATGATGAAGGAAAAAAGACAGAAAAACAGCGTGAAGAAAAGGCAAAAAACAGAATTTTTTCTATTCTTCCGGAGGATCAGGCACGAGAACTTTCCGGGCTTTTTGATGAATTTGAAAGAGATATGACACCTGAGGCACATTTCGCACATGCTTGTGATAATTTTCAGCCGCTAATGCTTAATAACAGTAATGGCGGAAGTGACTGGAAAGAGCATGATGTGTCATTTGAAAAGGTTATGAATAGGCAGAAAAGAACAAAGAAAGGCTCTGAAGAACTTTTTAAAATTACTGAAGAAATACTGAATGAAAATGTAAAAAAAGGAAGTCTTAAACAGTAAATTTCTGCGTACAAAATATGTAAAAATGAAAGAGGAAGATTTATGATTGAGTTTGATGCGGCGGATATTGATGTTCGGATTTCTGAGGTGCAAAGGTATCTGGGATATGGGAAAAACATTCCGGATGAGCAGGTGACGGATGTTATAAAAAGATGCATTAACAGGCTGAAGAAGGAAACAATGCCGCGTGCAGCTGTGAAATATTTTCCGATAACATTAAAAAAGGATGTTGTGATTATTGAGGGAATGCATATTAAAAGTAAGGGACTCATAAAGAATCTTGCAGGGTGTGATGAGGCAGCTCTTTTTGCTGCAACTGTTGGTGATGTGCCGGACAGACTTGTTAAAAGAAATGAGATAATGGGAAAAATGACAGAGGCAGCAGTTTATCAGGCATCGGCTGCAGCACTTGAAGAGGCCTGGTGTGATATAGTTGATATGAAAATAAAAAATGAGGCGCGCAAAAGGGGACTTTATGCCAGACCTAGATTCTCACCGGGATATGGTGATTTTTCACTTGAATTTCAGAAGGATTTTTCAAGGATTTTAGATATGCCGAAGGAAGTTGGGATAATGCTTAATGATGCACTTCTCATGTATCCAAGTAAATCTGTTACAGCAGTTATAGGACTGTCAAAAGTGGAGAGACCTTGTGTGATAGAGGGATGTGAGAGTTGTGAAATGAATGAAACCTGTGCATTTTCAAGAGTTTGAAGATAAACTGTTACATTTATAAATATATGATATTTATAATACATAAAATAATTATAATAAATATGATAATTATTTTATTTATATTATATATGACATTTTGCTGCTGAGAATAGAAAGGATATTATTATGAGAAAAGATTTGCGTAAGAGGCTTGGAAAGGAATGGCTTTTCTGCGATGGTGGTGCAGGAACAATTCTTCAGGACATGGGGCTTAAAGGCGGAGAACTTCCTGAAACATGGAATCTAATTTATCCGGAGAAGATAAAGCAGCTTTATGATGGTTATATAGATGCCGGAAGCAACATTTTTAACACAAATACGTTTGGGGCAAATCGTCTTAAGTATCCTGATAATTTAAAACAGATTGTTGAAACTTCGGTAAAGATTGCATGTGAAGAACGTGATAAGTCAAAAAGGTGCGATGATGTATATGTTGCTCTTGATGTAGGACCTACTGGAAAGCTTCTTCAGCCAATGGGTGATCTCTCATTTGATGAGGCGGTTGATATTTTTGGAGAGGTTATAAAAATTGGAGAAAGTGCAGGCGCAGATCTTATTTTTATTGAGACAATGAGTGATTCTTATGAAACCAAAGCGGCAGTCCTGGCAGCAAAGGAGAATTCGTCACTTCCTGTATTTGTAACAAATATATATGATACAAAAGGAAAAATGCTCACCGGAGGGACGGTTGAGTCTATGGTTGCTATGCTTGAAGGACTTCATGTAGATGCACTTGGACTTAACTGCGGGCTTGGACCTAAGGAAATGTATCCGATAGCAGAGGATCTTGTCAGATATGCTTCTGTTCCTGTTATTGTAAATCCCAATGCAGGACTTCCCAGAACAGAAGGCAGCTGTACTGTTTTTGATGTGGAACCAGAGGAATTCACTTCAGAAATGGAAAAGATAGCAAAACTTGGTGTTAATGTTATGGGAGGATGCTGTGGAACTACACCTGCGCACATAAGACGTATGATTGAGAAAGTAAGAAATGTGCCATTTAAGGAAAATACTCCAAAGTCACTTACCGTGGTTACATCATTTTCACAGGCTGTGGAAATTGGTAATAAGCCGATTATTATCGGCGAAAGAATAAACCCGACAGGAAAAAAGAAATTTCAGCAGGCACTTCGTGACAATGATATTGAATACATTTTACAGCAGGGACTCGAACAGGAAGATGCAGGTGCAGATATTCTGGATGTAAATGTTGGAATACCAAAGATAGATGAAGCGGCTATGATGAGGAATGTTATGACGAGACTGCAGGGAGTGACACCTCTTCCGCTTCAGATAGATACTGCAGATGAAAAGGCGCTTGAGGCAGGACTTCGTTATTATAATGGAAAGCCTATGGTGAATTCGACTAATGGCAAAGAGGAAATTATGTCTGTTGTTATGCCGCTTGTTGCAAAATATGGAGGTGTTCTGGTAGGACTTTGTATTGATGAAGATGGAATTCCGAAGAAAGCTGATAAAAGGATTGAAATAGCAAGGAAGATATATGCGAATGCTGAAAAATATGGAATTCCGAAAAAAGATATAATTATTGACGGGCTTGCAATGACAGTATCATCAGAGCCTGATTCGGCAAATGAGACACTTGAAACGTTAAGGCGTATAAAAGAAGAACTTCATGGACATTCGATTCTGGGTGTATCAAATATTTCATTTGGACTTCCTGAGAGGATGCTTATAAATTCATTTTTCTTTGCAATGGCTATGCAGGAGGGTCTTTCTGCTGCGATTATGAATCCGAATAATGGACAGATGATGTCCGCATACAGATCATTTCTTGCTCTTACAAATCAGGATCCGCAATGTATGGGGTATATAAATGCATATGCAGATGCTGCTATTACAGTCGTTTCTGAAAATAAAAAGAAAAGTGGCACAGGAGTGGAAAATAGTAATACCGGTGTGAAGACGGAAGGTTTATCAGCTTCAGCAAATGAGACATCGGAACTTAGTCATGCAGTAAAACGTGGAATTACAGAAACAGCAGCACAGTGTACAAGAAAATTGCTGGAAAATAATGTAGATCCATTTGATATTATAAATAATGAATTGATTCCTGCACTTGATGAGGTAGGTAAGGGGTTTGAAAGTGGATCACTTTTTCTGCCTCAGCTGCTTATGAGTGCAGAGGCGGCAAAGAAAGCATTTGCAGTGCTTAAAGATTCAATGCAGGGAAAGCCGCAGCAGGTAAAGGGTAAAATCATTATGGCAACTGTAAAAGGAGATATTCATGATATAGGAAAGAATATCGTTAAGGTTATGCTGGAAAATTATGGATATGATGTGATTGATCTGGGAAAGGATGTTCCGCCTGAGACCATTCTGGATGCAGCTGTAAGTAATGATGTGAAACTGGTTGGACTTTCAGCACTTATGACAACAACTGTTGTTTCAATGGAAGAGACAATTCGACTGCTTCATGAGAAAAAACCGGGAACAAAAGTTATTGTAGGCGGTGCAGTTATGACACAGCAATATGCTGATGAAATAGGAGCGGATGCATATGCCGCAGATGCAATGGGAACAGTACGCTATGCGGATTCAGTTTTTTGCTGATGAAATGCAGATGTGGAATATAGATTTTAAACTATTTAACAATGTATTATAAAAAGATTGGATTATATTATGAAATGTAGAGTTTGTGGAGCTGAAATTGGAGATAAGAAAGTTTGCCCATATTGTAAAGAACCAATACAAAATGTATTAGTTGAAAATTGTTCTGTGTCAACAGATAATAAAAAATTTGTAGATGAGGGAACAACAATAATAAAGGAAGGAGATTCATTTACTGCTTCAATCGAAGTGAAAGATGAAACAAAATGTGAAAGTCAAAATATAATTGAAAAAGAAGAAAAATGGAAATCAGTAATTCCAGATTTTGAAAATAAAAAAAATAATATAACTATCACAAAAAAGAAAAAGATATTCATTATTTGTGCCATTTTAGTGACATTAAGTATAATATTTATTTTCACTGTTTATTTTGTTGCACAAAACAAATATAAAGCATATGTAAAGAAATTAAAAGATATTAAGGTGACATTTACGGAAATAGGTAGTACGCCACCTGTTTTTAAAAATGAATTTGAAGATGGCAGTATTAATGGGTTTATAAGTAGTAATAGCAAATACAAAGTATTTTTGAAAATAGATAAGGAAAAAAAATGGATAAAAGATAGTTCTGAGAGTGGGGGACATAATCAGATTTTCAATAATTATAATATTTATATTATTGGCAAAAGTGGTGAGAAAATTAATGTGTATAGTGAAGAAAAAGAAACAGGTAAAATTAAGTTGATAGGAATAAATAACGAAGGTGATATTTATTATAATGATACGGAAAAGATGAAAAGTTATATTGTGACATATGATTCTCAGCCCAAAGAAATAGGTGAGATGGTAAGTAAGGTGATTTGTTATGATGATAATGATTTATATTTTATGAGTGATAACCAACTCATTTTATCATCAAGTGATGACTCTCAAAAAAAAAGGCAAGTTATATCTTCAAATGTAACGGATGTATATTATATTGATGGTAATAAATTTTATGGTTATTTAAAGTCGGTAAAAGGAGTGACATCAACTTCAACAAAATTAAAAATCATATTATATTCGGAAAATGAAAAAATATATAAGAGAAATATTGAAAATAATATGATCGGAGGAGAAAAGATTGATCATGATGTTTTAAACAATTTAGATCGCTATATTTTGTTGGATACAAAATTAAACAAAATAGATGTATCCAAAAAAGATTTAAGTGGATCCGGATCTGTAGTTATAAACAAGAAAGGAAATTTAATTTATTATAATAGAATTTATAGAAGAAATTTAGGAAAGGCAGATAAAATTATTGCTATTTCGGGTGAAAATGTATACGCAATGAGAAACGATAAATTATATAAGATTAATATATTTACCAAAAAGCAAATCAAATTATATGATAAAGAAATGATTTTAATTATAGAATAGAGACAAATATGAATGAAATAATTGAGATAAGAAACGAAAACTATATCGGATATATATTTAAAGATGAAAAAATAATATCTGATTCAGCTTTTCATGTTCTAAATAAGGGAAATATAAATGGATTAGCAAAATGTTATAAATTAAAGTAGAATGGAAAACCTAAGGTGATATATGAAGTATGTCAAATGGTTTCATTTTCATCAATAAAGGATGTTTTGGATGAAAATAAATTTAGAAATATTATAATGGAAATAATAGAGGTTTTTCATGAAATAAAATATAATAGTGTTCTGTCAATTAGAAATGTAATTTTTAAATATAATGACATATATATAGATAGAAAGACAGGAAATTTGAGTCTTTTAGCAATTCCAGTAAAAATAAGTTCGTCAATTGATGAACTTATTTTGTATGAGAGAAATGTCATATATATAATGTCTATGATTATTTATAAGTCAAAATTTATAAATTCTTTTTTATGTAGGAAAATATATGATGACTGTCAATCAGGAGTGATTTTTCTTGATGAACTATATAATAATATGCTTATTGGGAAATATGGAAATGAGTATATAGGTTTAAAGCAAGATGAATCAATAAAAGAAAATTATGCAATATTGAAAAATATAGATGGTAAAGCGGATGATATACAAATATTTTCTAAACATATAGTAATTGGAAAGAGTAATGATGCAGATATAATTATAGATATTAAAGGAATAAGCAGAAAACATTGCGAAATAATTGTTAAAGATAATGGGATGTTTATAAATGATTTGGCAAGTACTAATGGTACAAAGGTAAATAATGTAAAAATAATTCCAGGACAATTAATTCCTGTTGTTGATGATACAAATATAACCATAGCAGATGTTTCATATATAGCGAATGTCATAAAAAAGGATTAAATATGAGAAGATACAATGTCTTGATCGCTGAAGAAAATATAGAATATATATCAAGTTTAGAATTGCTTCTTTTGACACATGAAGATAAAAGTATAAATTTAGAGATTATTACAGATGAAGAATATTTACAGAAATTTTTGAATTTGTCTAGCAAAATAGATTGTTTAATAATCGATGAAAATTGGTTTGAAAATGAAATTTTCAGACATCAGATTGGTAATATTTTTATATTATTAGAAAAAAGTGAAAGAAAAAATTCGTCTTATTCAGATAATAATATTGAAATTATTGATAAATATGCTGGAGTACGTGAAATATTTCATAAAATAATAGGAAAACTTGATTTGCCAACAGATGATAGGAATATTGAGAAAAATAAAAGTAAAACTACAAATATAATACTTGTAAATTCACAAATTGGTGGGTTAGGTAAAACCACAATTTCGTATGCACTTGCGTTACAACTTTCAGAGTTAAATAGGTCAGTTTTATATATAAGTTTGGATTCTTTGCAAAAGAATCAAATACCGTTGGAAGTAAAAGAAAAAATACCAGATGGAATAGATTGTTTGTTAAAAGCACGTGATGAGAAATTCACAGATTATATGGATAAACTGGTTAAACATTTTGAGTTTGATTATTTCTTGCCATGGAATGGTTCAAGAATGGCTTTAAATTTAGATGAGGATGATTATGAATATTTAATTGATATCATAAAGAATACACATAAATATGATTATATTATCTTAGATTCAGAAAATGGTTTAAATCGGTTCACATTGAGACTTATGTCAAAATGTGATGATGTCTTTGAAATTATAGATCAGACATATTGTTCTGAAATTATATTGCACGATATGCGCAAAGAAATTAGAGTTTCCGAAAATGATAAATTTACATATATTTGTAATAAATACGATAAGAGAAATGAAAATTTTATTTCTTATGATGTTCTGGAATATATACCTTTTATTAATGCTGAATCATATTTGAGTTTTGATTTGTTGAAAAAGATGCATATTATGAAAAATGTTGCATTATTATTAGTTTAGTTGAAATAAATTAGAGGAATAAAGCATAAGATGGTACTTGAAGTTAGAATATTAAATAAAAATGAAAATCATGATATTGATGTTGATAATAATATTACTGCATATGAACTAGTAAATGCATTGAATATTGCTTTTCAGCTTGGGATAGATACAGATGATATTAGCCAGTGTTATATTAGGACTGAAAATCCAATATGTCTATTAAGAGGAGACAAAAAAATAATTGATTTTGGTATTCATGAAGGAACCATCATTAATATTTTGTAATTGTATAATAATATTTAAGTATGAAGGATTGGAAGATAAATGAACGAAAATTACAAAGTAATATTATATGGTAGAAATTTATATAGGGAAGTGCCACTTTCAGGTAAATTTGAAAATAAAGTAGTTATAGGAACTACAAAAGCATCAAAAGTTAGATTTGATAAAAAAAATTATTTTTGTGATTTTGAAATTGTTATTTCAAAAAGTAATGTATGGAATATTAGCTGTAATAGAAATATTTATATTGATTCAAAAAATGTAATGAAAATATATAGTAAGCATTTATTGGCTGGCGAGGATATAAAGTTTAGATATTCAGATAGTGATGGTGAACTTATTAATTTATCATTTGTAATTGATTTTGATGATATTAAATCAAATTATAAAAGAAAGATATATGTATCAGATATTCAAAATTTTTGTGTTGGATCACAGGATTTTTGTAAAATTCGTCTTACAGATGAAAGAGCTGAATGTGATTATTTAACATTCACAGGTCAAGCGGATAATTTTATTATAAATATTAATTCTTCTAAGTATGGTGTATATTTAAATGGAAAAGAGATAAGGGAAAAAGTCATAGTCCTTAGGGATTATGACTTTTTGATGTTTGATGGTTATAAATTTTATTATAAAAATAAATGTCTATATGTAGATTCAAATGATATGACCATAATATCTTTGTTTGAAAAAGAAGAGGTAGAAGAGACTTCTACATTTGAATATCCTAAATTTATAAAAAATGTTAGGATTAGAAATCAGATTGAAGAAAAAAATATAAAAATACTTCCACCTGAAGCAAAGTTGAAAAATGAAACAGAAAATATGCTAGCAACATTTCTCCCATCATTAATAACATTAGTTCTTATGATTTTTATGAGAAGTAAAATGAGTTCTAATCCGATATTTGCTATATATATGGGAACAATGATGGGAATTGGAATGTTAACTTCTATTTTTGCATATGTAAAGAAAAATAGAAAAAATAAAAATGACAGTATTGAAAGAGAAAAAAAATATATAAAATATATAAAAGATAAAGAAAAATATATTCAAGAAGAAAGAGAAAGGGAATTATATGAAATAAATAAAGAATACATTGATGTAAAAGCAGAGATAGATGAGGTGAAAAAATTTGATAGTCGTTTATTTGAAAAGACATTATCAGATGAAGATTTTTTGGTGATACGATTAGGTATTGGAAAAATAAATGCAAAAAGGAAAATAGAAGTAAAGGAATTGGAATATATTTATTTAGATGATTCATTGGTTGAATATCCTGAGATATTAAAAAATGCATATCAGATGATAGATAATGCACCTGTTGTTATAGATTTAAAAACAACTGGAGTTTTGGGAGTTGTTGGTAAAAAAACAAGGGGATATGAAATATTAAAGATAATAACTTTAGATATAATAACAAGACATTTTTATGGTGATGTTGAGTTATATTATATTTTTGGAAATGATGATATGGAAAAGTTTGAGGCATTAAAATGGCTTCATAATATTCATCATTCAGAAAGTTCATCTATTCGAAATTTTGTATATGATGAAAATAGCAAAAAAATAATGCTGGAAAGAATGTTTAAACAATTTTCAGAAAGAGAAAATTATTCAGAAGATGAGATGGGATGTGCTTCTTATGTAGTTGTATTTGTATATGATTCTGAAGGATTTATGAAGCATCCGGTTTCAAATTATTTAAACAAAGCAATAAAGCTACATATAATTTTCATATTTTTTGAAGTGGAAAGGGATTATATTCCAAAAGAGACAAGTAAATTAATAGTTTTAGACGAAGATATAGACATTAAACAATCAGGAAAAATTTTAAATGCCTATAACAAAAAAGATTCATATCAATTTGAATACGAATCTGTAAAAGAAGATGATATGAAAATGATTTGCAGAAAGCTTGGATGTGTGTATGTTGATTCTGTAAGTCTTGAAAGTACACTGACTAAAAACATCTCTCTCTATAAATTGCTGGATATTATAAATGTTGAAGATTTGGATTTGAATGATAGATGGAATAAATCATTAGTTTATAATAGTATGGCTGCTCCTATAGGAGTTGGAACAGATGATAAAATTATATATCTTGACATAAATGAGAAAAATCATGGACCACATGGCCTTGTGGCCGGTACAACAGGTTCTGGAAAATCAGAGATATTACAAACATATATTTTATCAATGGTAACATTATTTAGTCCCGAAGATGTAAGTTTTGTTATTATAGATTTTAAAGGTGGAGGAATGGCAAATCAGTTTCGTGATCTTCCACATATGATGGGTACAATAACAAATATAGATGATGATGCCATAGATAGATCACTTGCATCAATACATGCTGAGTTAAAAAAAAGACAAAGATATTTTAAAGACTATAATGTAAATCATATAGATTCATATATAAAACTATATAAACAAGGTATAGCTGTTCATCCATTGCCACATTTGATTATAATTGTAGATGAATTTGCAGAATTAAAAAGTGATCAACCTGAATTTATGCAGGAATTAATCAGTACAGCCAGAATAGGTAGAAGTTTAGGCGTTCATTTGATTCTTGCTACACAAAAACCGGCAGGAGTAGTAAATGATCAAATTTGGAGTAATTCAAAATTTAAATTATGTTTAAAAGTTCAAAATAAGAATGATAGTAATGAAGTTTTGCATTCTCCATTAGCATCGGAAATCAGAGAACCAGGTCGTGCATATATTCAAGTTGGAAATAATGAAATATTTGAATTGTTTCAGTCAGCATATAGTGGATGTAGAGTGAATTCTGAGGAATCAGGAAATATTAGGGAATATAATGTTAAGGAATTAAATTTGTTGGGACAAGGAAAAGTTATATTTTCCCAAAAATGTAATAAAAAAATTGATAATAAAACTCAATTAGAAGCTATGGTTGAATATATATGTGAATATTGTAATTGTAATAATATTTTGAAAGCAGACTCAATATGTTTGCCAGAACTTCCAACTAAAATTTATGAAGAAGAAATAGAGCATTTGGAATATTTGTCAAAAGATATGGCAGATGATAATTTAAATAAGCAAGCTATATATGTACCAATAGGTATATATGATGATCCGGATAATCAAAAACAATGCATATATAATGTGAATTTATCAAAAGGTAATACCATGATAATAGGATCACCACAGTATGGTAAAACTAATATTATTCAACAAATTATAAAGCGGTTGATTTGCAATTATACACCTGAAGATATAAATATATATATTATGGATTTTGCTTCAATGGCATTAAGAATATTTGATACATCAAATATGGTTGGTGGAGTTATTACAATCGTCGAAGACGAAAAAATGATGCATTTTGTTAAACTTATACAAGAGGAGATGATTAAGAGAAAGGATATTCTTGCTGAAAATGGGTTGAGTTCATTTTCTGCATATAAAGAAGCGGGGGGAAAAGGTTTTTCTCAAATCATTATATTTATTGATAATTTTATGGTATTAAAGGAGAACTTCTTACAAAGGGATGACTTTATTTTACCTATTTTGCGAGAAGGAGTATCGGTAGGTATATCATTTGTTATATGTGATATTCAATCTAGCAATATAGGATTTAGATATATGTCTTTATTTTCTAATAAAATTTCATTGTATTGTAATAATGATGCTGAATATGGGGCAGTATTTGGATTTTGCAAAAAAAAGAATAGAAATATTCCAGGAAGAGCAATGGTTGAAATTGATAAAAAAATATATAGTATGCAGTCATTTGTTTCGGTGATTGGAGAAAAAGAGTTAGACAGAGTAATAAATATTAGAAAATTAATAGATACTACAAATAAAAAATTTGGTTCATCTTATGCGCATAGGATACCAAGTGTTCCGGATGTATTTTCAATAGATTTATTAGAAAAATTAAAAAATAAAGGTTTAAACAGCAAAAAATATGAACCATATTTTGGCATTGGTATAACATCTGCCATTCCTGAAGGGTTAAATCTTGGAGATGGTGGAATGATTGCATTATGTGGTTCAGATGAAGATGTTAAAGATAAATTAATAAGCAATATTATATATCAACTTGAAAAAGAAGAAAAATATCAGACAAAAATAATGATAGTAGATGATTACAAACAAAAATTAAAAGGTCAGCAATGTGATATAGGTGAGTTTAAGCGCAATATTTTATATACAAAAGATTCTAGTAAAATTTCCGAATATTTGATTTCCATGAATGAAATTGGTGAAAAAATACAAGATGATATACAAAATAATATTAAGAAATTAAGTGATATTCCATTGAAACTGCTGATAATAAAAAATAAGGATTCAATTGAACTGATTAATAAGAATAAAGATTTATTAAATATATATAAAAATATTGTCAGCAAATATAAAATGTTTGGATTTTATATTATTTATATGAGTTTGGAAAATACTAAATTACCATATTCAGGAGCAGATGTGCAGAGATTATTTCTAGATAATAGAAATATAATGTTTTTTGAGGATATTAATAAGATAAGATTGATTGATATTCAACCTGCAGTTCAAAGAGAGTTTTCAAAGAAACTTTTAAAAAATGAAAGTATTTATTATAGAGATGGGGAGTTTATAAAATATAAGATGCTTATATAAAATGACGTGGGTGTCAAAAGCACCTTTTACCATCCATGACATCACGGATTGCTCCATTGCTTCGCAATTCTCGCAATCCTGAAAATATTCGGAATCCGCTGATTTACTGCGTAAATTGCTACTTCTTCATGCTTTTGCCTTGGACACTTGCGTCAAAAAATAAATTAGTAGGAATAATATGATGAAAAATTGAAATGTGATGATATACAAAATAGTGTAAGGGAATATTTCTCTGCATTGGATTTAACAA
>CALMUC010000180.1 GCA_937872845.1 uncultured Lachnospiraceae bacterium
ATTTTAAATTCCTTTCTGAATATCAATTAAATAAATCGTATGCTTTTAATATCTCAGTATTTTCACTTTTTCTCTTTTCAATTTCGCACATTACCCAATTGTGAAATTCAGTATCAGTCAAAAACTTATCAAGAAAATCTGGATGGTCAGATATCACTTTTTCAGACAAAAAGTTCAGGAAAGCTTCATCTTCGTCTGGATAATATGTGCAGATCTCAGTGCATTGTCTGGTATTACGTGGCATCTTATATTCATTTAAATAATCGATGCACGAGTCAATGTTATCAATTTTATCAAAAACAGGCAAGATATATTTTTCAATTCTTTCAACACCATCTTTTAATGTTGTCAACATCGATTCTAAATTGTCAGAGTAAAAGCAAGATTGTCTAAGATTTCTTCTCGTCTCCCTATCAGTATCATGTGTCAAAGAAGAATAGAAATTACTTACATAATTAAACCATTCATGATTTCGTGTTGGGCTTAAATCAAAAGTAATCTTTTTTCTATATATTGTAGCGATACCGCCCATTATCACAAAAGCTCTGTCTCCTTCAGAATAATCAGGACTTTCCGGGCAAAATGTTATAATGTGCAGAATTTCATTGTTGATTACCCTTACGATATATGGGTACCGTCCTTTGATAACCTTAAAACCATAAGGCTCAAGAGCTTTTCCGATTATTTGTTTAAACGCAGTATTCAGAGTGAGTTTTTGCGGTGCTTTGTAAACGATTTTGCCATTTTGTGACATAGTTATTGAAGTTCTTGCTTCCTTAAAATAAAGAAAAACTGTTTGCTCATCTTCTTGTGCATCTTCAGCAGAAAAAAGAATATTTCCGCTGTCCATTCCAATAATTCCAGCGAGTTTGGAAAGGCTATCCTCGACAAAAACATTATTTTCGTTACATATTTTGGAAAACTGTTCCCATGTACTGTTACTACTCAAAAACGTTTTCCAAATCTTTTCGGACGGTTGCGGAATATTGTCACCGAAATAATCGTCAGCACGTCCCATAATAAGAGAGTCTTTCTTTTTTCCGCTCTCATCATATAAATCCATTACAGCACAATCGCTATCGATGACAGTTGTATTGATGCAGGTTGTTTTCAGCATTTTTGCAATTCTGATGGTATCAGTTTTAGATAACTGATTTTCGTGCTCATAAGCTTCTGAGGTTATGGTTACCCATTTGCAGCTATCAGCAAACCTCAGTATATATGATAGTTCGCTTTCATCGCTGTTACTGAGAACATAACCACTCTTCTTCATTTCATCACTGAAGAAGTTGATAAAATGGTCTCGATCAAGCTGGTTTGGATTGTAAATCTGCATTGATGTAAAAAAATTTCCCATTTTTATTGATCTCCTTTTCTAATAAATAATACAAATTTGAAAGTCCTAAAATTAAAATGAAAATTTTCACAAATTCATTTTATTATTATAATTCATTTCTTCAATGCTGTCAAGTCAATAGTTTGCTCCTATAATGAAACATTCTCACTGACATATAAATGTAAGTGAGAATGTTATCATCTTTTATATTACTTTGCGTGCATCATACTTAGAACAAGCTTTTAAGATTTTTAATTGAATCAGCTTTTTAGTCGTGTTAAAATTCCTTTTTCCATCTCACTGACTGTATCACAAAGTATTTCGATATCCTCAGCCGAATGAGATGCAATTATAATTGTTTTGCCTTGTTCTTTTAGATTCAGCAGATATTTTCTCATATCTGCTACACCATCCTTATCAAGTCCGTTCATTGGTTCATCAAGGATAAGAATATCCGGATTTTCCATAATAGCCTGTGCCAGTCCGAGACGCTGACGCATACCGAGAGAATATTTTCCGACGTGTTTTTTATCATCCGGATTTAATCCTACATTTTTTATAGCTGTTCTGATTTCCGTTTTTCCTATTTTAGATTGTATCTTTGAAAGGAAAAGCAAATTCTTGTATGCACTGTAATCAGGCAGAAATCCCGGGGTTTCAATAATTATTCCAATATTCTTAGGAATCTCAATATCCTGCCTGATAACTTTATTATTTACAGTTATTGTACCGGTTGTTGTAGGTATTAGACCACATATACATTTCATTAATACAGTTTTTCCGCTGCCATTTCTACCGATTAATCCATGTATTTTTCCGGATTCAAAAGAAATATTTATATTTGACAATACTTCTGTATTCTTAAACTTTTTCGAAACGTTTTTGATTATAATAACATCGTCCATAGTATCAGCTCCTTACGTCAATGCCTTTTTTTCGGCTTAATAGAAAAGATAACGAAATCAATAAAATTATACATATCAAATAGAAAGCAATGCAATAAGAAAATCCGGGATTCGTTGTTTTTCCGCCGATGTCTATGTTATCCAGAGTAATCCAAGATGTTGGTGAATAATGTACAAGTACAGGTAAACCTGTATTTAAAACAAACCAACTGAAAACAATCATAAAAGCTGAAATGGAAATACCAAGGTACTTTATGTTTGTCAGATAATTGCAAGTGAAAATTGTCATTCCAATCAAAACTGCATTAAGCCATGAAACAAGAAAAGTAAATCCAACAGCCTGAAGAGGAGTAAAGTAATCAACTATCAAACTTGATATATCAACAAAAGGGCAATTATGGGCAATAGCGATATTAGTTTCAGCTAAAGTAAATAAACATTTTCCCCATTCCATACTGAATCCGCCATATATAGATGTAGACAATATTGAGATGACAAGGATAAAAAGATAATATATAAAGCTTGCGGCAATAATATATAGAATCTGTCCTGTCAGCCATTTTTTTCTTCCGGACCTTATGTAAATATACAGTTGATTCTGGTCGATAAACGGAGCATTGCAGAATAGCAATATAATTGGAACGGTGAATAATACTTTAGTATAATATTGCGAATACATAAATGGAAAAATCCATACAGGAATGTCGCAATCAAGATATAGCGATAATTTTTTTATATCGTCTACGTAAATTTGTATTACTATGAACAGAAGAGCAAATATAGACCAAATGCGATAATCTTTACTCCATTTTCTTAAATTCTGAAGGCAAATTGAAAAAGAAACTTTAAAGAAATTCATTAGCAATTCTCCTTTTTACAATTTTGGCAAACAATAATCCAAAACAAACAGACAATAGAACAAATAAACCTACAGTGTATATAAATGATACCACAGCATTATTTAAAATTGGAACATAAGATAATGATAAATACCACAAGTTAGCTTGAGGCGGTAATTGCATAGTCAATCTTTCAAGTAAATAGCTTGTAATAAAAGGAGTAGCAATTGAAACAAATACATCAGGGAAAACAGATGCCATAACAAGACCTGTTATAGACCACATAGAACAACTTATGGCAAAGACAGCAGCTCTTATTGCTATATATGCCATTGGATGACCCATATCTATTAAAATCCCAAATGGCATAATCTTCGGATTAGGATTATAATTATAAATTGGCCATCTCATGCTATCTACAAAAACGAACAGCATCATACCAATGAATACAACTAAAAATGCAGTTATGAAACATAAAGCTAAGTTAGAAACAATATATTTGTTTCGTGAACTGCGAATAACACAGGAATTTGTAACATTGTTCTTCCACTCAGATGCAAAATTCATAGTAAATGGCAGAGCGGAGAAGACAACAATGACTTTTCTGTATGCGTCTATATCAAGCAATATACCAAATTCCGTAACAAGGTCTCCGGGGCTGTTTAGCTCGCCTTTAAGCATTCTCATACAGCATATAGAAAAAACTCCTATTATGCTTAAGTAAAGTAATCCCGAATTAAATATTTTATAAATATAAGCTCTAAACATAATATTTCACCTTAAGAGATGTCGCCATTTTGTGGATCAACGTATTTTTGCATTATGACTGTACCGGCATCTTTATCTTTTATCTTTGCACTTATTTCCCAAATGGGTTTATAATTCTTTATCAGACTTCTGCTGAAGTCGCTTAATACGTAAGTTAATTTGCAATCAATAATATCAGCATTACAAGCACCATCTCCAGGTAATGAAAGCTTTTGATAATAGTCGATTACCATGTTCAAAGCCTGCCTTGCGTCATATTTGATATCACAGCTTTCTTCTTTTACACTTGAGCTGT
>CALMUC010000181.1 GCA_937872845.1 uncultured Lachnospiraceae bacterium
TGTTTATCTCACTTTTGGGGAAATAAAAATTTTTATTCGATTGATCTGTATGGTGACGAATTAGCACAACCAATCGAAAATTTTAAAGGAATTTATCGTCGGGCAAGAAAAGAAGGATTAAGGTTAAAAGCACACGTTGGAGAATGGGGGACTGCGAAAGACGTAAGAACAGCAGTAGAAGAATTAGAACTTGATGAGGTGCAGCATGGTATCGCGGCAGCCGATGATGAATCCGTGATCCGCTTTCTGGCAGATAATAAAATCAGATTAAATATCACACCGACAAGTAATATTTTGCTTGGAAGGGTTGCGGATATGTCCGTGCATCCAATTGGAAAACTGTATCGCAGTGGTGTCGATGTCACGATAAATTCGGATGATGTTTTGATCTTTGACTCAGACGTATCCAAAGAATATCTGCGTCTTTATGAGTCGCAGTGTTTAATGGCAGAAGAATTAGAAAACATAAGAAAAAACGGACTAAAACCTATCGCAGTATAGATAACTTTCAGTTTCATGTTGCTTTTAATAATTGAATATTGAATGATTTTACATAGCCGTTAAGGAGTAATTTTTGCTCCCTAGCGGCTTATTTTATTTTTCAAAGTAGGAGGTGAGAAAATTGAAAATTAGAAAGGTTGATGACAAGCCAATGGTCATTCACACCAAGGAGAAAGCCAAGATTCATGCCCACGAACCGAAGGGAGCCAAGATTAAGGGGAGTAACATCTATACAGTAGAGAGAGGTCCTAAGACTATCGGTGCAAAGGTATCTGATGATAAAAAGAAGTCCTATCGCAAGAGTACCATTCATCAGTCGGAGCCGAAGAATAAGGGATTATCAAGATTCAAGCAAAACCTTAAGGAATCAAACACTTCCATCAAGACCAAGAACACGAATCTTCACATTGCAGGAAGAACTGGAGCACTTGCAGCCGGGGCAGTAACAGAGCAGGTAGAAGGTGGGCATGAGGTATCGCAGGCAGCATATCTTGCATATGAAGCAAGCCGACCTGTTACCGGAACTGCTTCTAAGGGTGCAGCACTTTTCAGGAAAAAGGCGGCAGCCGAGGCAAAGAAGCGTATCAAGAAGGTAGAGGCAGGAAAGAAGCTGGCAAAAAAGACAGCAAAGAAAGCTGCCAAAGATACAGCCAAGACGGTAGCTAAAGAGACGGCAAAAGAAACAGCAAAGACTACTGCCAAGGTTGCAACGAAAACTGCGACAAAGGCAGCTGCTACAGCGGCAGGAACAGCGGTTGCACCGGGAGTAGGCACGGCAATCGGCATGGCAGCCGGATATGCTGCAGGTGTGTCCATAGAGGTCAAGGATGAAAAGATGACCAACCGGAGCAGGAAGATAAAGTTCTTTCTGGATAAGATGAAAGCACAGGAGAATCAGACGGACAGCGTGGCAAAGCTGGTAAAGGATCTGATTGTGCGAAAAGCGATTACCTGGGTAAAGGCAGCTGCACCGATTATCGGATTGGTGCTTTTATTACTTGTTCTTGTAGTTGCCATGATTGCGGTTCCGGTTATAGCGGTGATAGCAATCCTTTACAATTCTCCATTTGCTTTATTTCTGCCACCACTTGAATCAGGAGATACCGTGCAGACAGTAACGAGTGCTTATGTGCAGGAGTTTAACCGGGATGT
This sequence comes from uncultured Lachnospiraceae bacterium, assembly GCA_937872845.1. GTDB lineage: Bacteria > Bacillota > Clostridia > Lachnospirales > Lachnospiraceae > Eubacterium_Q. The sequence continues at coordinate 1,654 of CALMUC010000181.1, forward strand.
GAATACGAAAGTGAATGAGCATACCGGATATGACCTTGGAGAGCTTGTATATGTGGATTATGAAGGTATGGAAGAAAACCCAAGCAATTACTATGACATCATGGCAGTCTATATGGTCAAGCATGGTGTCGGAGATACTGCAACAGTCATGAATGATACTTCAAAAGGCTGGCTGCAGGCAGTTGTAAATGATATGTGTTCATACACCACAAGCACCGGAACAAAGGATGTGGAAGAAACAGATGCAGACGGTAATGTAACTACTGTCACGAAGTCGGTTCTGTATGTGAATGTCACACTGAAATCGTACAGAGATATGATTTCGGTCTATGGATTTAATTCTGATCAGGTGGAAATGCTTGAGCAGATCATGAGTCCGGAGTTTATGGGACAGCTTGGATATGCCGGAAGCGGAAGTGGCGGCGGAGGCGGAAGTCCGGGAGTAAGCTCCATGACTGAGGATGAAATCAATGCCATCCTAAACGAAATTACAGACAGCAGGCAGAAAACAGTCTGCTCCTATGCACTTCACAGAGTTGGCTTCCCTTATAGTCAGGATTTAAGAGACAGCGGTAACTATTATGACTGCAGTTCCTTAGCCTATTATTCATGGAAAGATGCAGGCGTGGATATTAGTTACGGCGGTGCAACCACAGCGGCAGCGGAGGCACAGGGACTGGATGAAGCCGGAAAGACAGTCTCCTTTGATGAGTTACAGCCGGGAGACCTTATCTTCTACAGTTTTACAAGCAACGGAAGATATAAGAACATCAGCCATGTGGCAGTATATGTCGGAAATGGCAAGGTGGTAGAGGCACTTAATGAAAGTCTTGGTGTGGTTTACCGGGATGTGGCAAGCACAGGAAAGATTGTTGTGATAGGAAGACCATAACAGGAAATTTGCAGAGAGGGCATAGTCCCTCTCTGAGACTGGAGGTAAGAATGGATTTAAAAGATATGATACTGGTAACAGAAAACGACAGGGGAACAGAGACAAATATGCTGATGACTCTGGATGATTATAAGAGTTTTATAGCAGTTGATGACATGTCAGAGCTTGCAGACAATTTGTTGCAGCTTGGAAGGACACTTGGTGAAGCAGATAACTTCACAGAGTATTACAGGGCAGCAAATGTAACTGTATCTGCGAGATTCTGTCTGGATGATATTCAGCTGGGACATTTTCTTCAGGGATTTTATAACGATTCCAAAGAATTTCGGTTTGATAAAGAAGCCAGTTCTTCTGAATGTGTTGCAAAGCTTAAGGAGATTGGAATGACCGATAAGGGCTGGGTAGATGATTTTAACCTGCATTATGAAATGGAGAACCGCTCATTTGAAAGGGGACAGACATTTCATAACTTCAATGACCATGATTACATGGTGCTTGAAGCATTATCACCAAGGAATCTCGTGGTGATGGATATGAAGTCAGGTTCCCTTACAATCGCCCTTGGTGCGACAGAGTATAAGCGTTATCCGAAGGATGAGAAGCCTACAAAGGACAATACCACAATCGGGGTATCGTGGGAGCATGGCATTTATCTAGGTTCCACACTTTCAACTACAAATTTCAAGGCATACAAGAGGGAGTATGGCACACCGGAAAAGATAGAGGATATCTATGATTACAGGGCAAAGCTAAAGCAGAAGTTCTATTTTTATCAGGATATGTCAAAGGATGATGATGTACCAAAGAAGCTGCAGAATGACTTCCTTCACCAGATGTATGAGGATTTCGGAACGATTGAAGAGGACTGTTTTTACGACAGGCTGGAAGATGGAAAGTACGATGAGGGCTTTAAGGAAAGACAGGTAAAGGAAGAAAAGAGCCGGTGATGAGATTTTTACAGGAGGCGATATCATATGGAACAGGAATTTGATGTTGAGATAAAAGAAGTGCTTTCACGAGTACAGAAAGTAAAGGCAGAGTCGCTTGACGATGCCATCAATAAGGCAATGGATATGTATTATGCAGAGCAGATAGTCCTTGGAGCAGAGGACATGAAGGGAGTTGATTTTGCGCCTATCAGCGAAGGTCAGCTCCCTTCTTCATTAAAAGAAAACGGAGGAAGAGCAAGATGAAAAGTGATTCAACAACAGTAATTAAGAACATGGAGTTTTTAGTAAAGGAACTTCATAAGGAGTGGGACAGATCGGGTGCTTCTAAGGCATCCGTTATTATTTCCCTTGAGGAAGTAGATGGTATCAATGATAAGTTAAAAGAGATTATCTATCAGACACAGAAGTCAGTCGATGAGGATGAGCTGACCTTTAAACAGAGCATTGCAAAGTCCAAGGAGTGCTATGTGCTTCTTCGTGTGGTGCGTAAGATTGCAAAGAAAAAGGATAAATGCGAAAAACAGGCAATCGACAATGAATTTGCAATCGAGCTGGATAAGGATGAGTTAAAGCTCTTTAAGGGATTGTTTGCAGAGATGTTTAAGTAGAGGAGGACAAAGGTATGGGCGTTGATATGAAGGTCAAAGCGATATACGATTCTGAGATTGGTAACATCACCAGATCAGAAAAGAACTGGAAGGATGTGTTAAAGGTCGCAGGTCAGTTATACCGCTATGAATTTGACAATATCGTTATGGTAACAGCTCAGAGACCTCCGGAAAAAAGCACACTCATGGCAGATTATGATACCTGGAAAAAGGTGGGAAGATATGTAAAGCGTGGTGCGAAAGGCTGCGCTATCTTCCCGTCGAGGGCACTGAATCCACGCATGAGGTATATCTTTGATATCAGTGATACCGGAGGGAAGAATGTCAAACTGACATGGGACCTTGAGGGAGAAAATCTTAAGGATTATGTGGATTTTCTTGTGTCAGAAGGTCAGATTGAGCAGTACGATAACAGCGACAGGGAGTCTCTAAAAAATATATTAAAACAGTTTACAGGAACAGATGTTTGGCTTATAATAAAAGAAGAGTTCGGAGACCGAATGACCGAGCTTATGCAGCTATCAGGTAGTGTGATAAAGGAAGAAAGTAAGAAACGCAATGGCTTACAGCAGGAAATGGACATGGAGCAGCTTGTATATGCAAGTGTCATGTATGCTGTAGGGACGAGATGCGGATTTGACTTATCTGTGCAAGAACAGGATTTTAGTCAGATCGTAAATATCAAAGACGAAGAGATCATTTACCGTCTTGGTTCCATTGTATGCGATGTCTCCTGTAGTGTTCTTAGAGAATTTAGTCGTAACTTAAAGGCAATCGAGAGCGAAAGGAGAATTGGATATGTTAGAAGAAATGACTTACAAGGAAGTGGACGGACTGCTTTATCCGCAGATAGAGATGCCGGACGAGACGGAGGATCTCACGAAGCTGGGCAAATACGGAAGGATGGCGATGAACTATCTAAAGGAGAACGAGCCGGCAAGATACAAGACGCTGATGAGATTCGGGAAGATGTACGAGAAGATGTCAGCGGTAGAGGAGGAAGCGAATCAGCTGTACGACCAGTTAGAGATGCAGTATCTGGCGAAGCACAAGCCACAGGATCCGTCATCGACAATGGAGATGTGGAAGATAAGAGAGCAGGCGAAGATGCAGGCAGAGGAAGTGGTACTGAATCAGATAGTGATGCGATTCCACTAGAATCAGATGATACAGAACTGAATAGGGAACTTGATGAAATCAATTCATTGGGTGTTAGTAAGGAAGCCGAATATACACAGGCTTCCTTTTTTTTCGACCAGAACGGGCAGGCAAGCATTGGCACCATTCATACTGAGGACGAAAACAATAATCAGTTTATGCGTCAGTTCGAGCAGGACAGAAAAGCTGCATTAGCAGGTAAATACAATTACCTGAATCCCAAAAAGTCTGCAACAGTACCAGGTGAGTATATCAAACAGGTGCTTATGAGAGGTACAGGCTTTGTTGGTGGCAATGGCAGGGTATGCAAGATTTTTGAAACAGAGATTGATGCAGGAACCAGGGCAAAGCGTATCAAAGCAGAGTATGGTCAGGGAGGTGCAGGCTGGCCGGTTGACGGACTAGGGCTGCACGGATATGACACATTTCATGGGAATGGACTGCGTTTTCAGTGGCGAGATGAGGATGGAGAGGTTGAAGGATATGTTTCGTGGAAAGATATCGAAAAAGAGCTTGGTGTCCTTATTCTTACAGGGGAATACCAGCCTGAGACACCTCGTATTGATGAGCTTGCGATGGACGGACTCCGTGAGGATGATGAGGTCATTGATGCCGAATACCGGGAAGTGGAACCGGAGGAGGCAGAATCAGAGATTGATGATTATGCAATACCGGATGAGCCGGAGAGCTATGCTTCTAACAGAGATTATGTAAGTGCAAAAGGCATGACACCACAGGAAACTGCCGATGAAGACCGCATGGTAACACAGGCAGAATATGGTGCAGAGATAGAAGCTGAAACAACTGAAAAAGATCCATCAGAGCTTCAGTATATTACACCGATTGATTATGCCAAGCGTATTGCAGAGCTTGATGAAGACCTGCGTGATGCGGCGGAGATTCTTGTAACAGATTGCAGCTGCTACACTCCGTTTAGGGCATTCCTTATGGATGTGGTGCAGTCTGATTTTGCATTTATGCCCAATAAACTTGACCTTATCAGGGATATTGCATTAGGGACAGATAATGCAGAAAGAAAGGCATATTCCAACAATAAGTATGGTCTTGTGGAGTACTCAATCAGAAGCGGATATGTGAAGATCAGCTATAAGAACAGGAATGGTGTGCGTAAGGAAGGTGCTATCGACTGGCGTGAGTTATATGAAATCTTATCCTATATGGTAAAACAGCCATTTTACTGCGGAGAAGACCAGAAAAGGTATTATCAAGAGACAAAGCAGAAGGCTGACAGGGATAAGATGAATCCGGTCTATAAGAGATTCTTTGATATCGAGGATAGTGTAAAAGCCAATCGTCTTGAAACCAGGGAAAGAGCAATAGCGAATGGCTGGGAAACCAAGATTGATGAGAATGGACATGTGGTTTCAGATGATGTGGTATCAGTATCTGTGGATGATATTCAGGCTGATACAGAATCACAGGAAACTGTAGATTTTACACCAAAGCAGGAACCAGTACAGCAAGTAGAAAGTCTTGAAAATGAGAAGAATGTTGCCGGGCAGACGAAACACAATTTCCACTATAACCTCTGGGAAATGGAAAAAGGCGGTGCTAAGACCAGATACCAGTGGAATATGGATGCAATCCGCACTTTAAAGCAGATTGAATCAGAAAACAGGCTTGCCACACCGGAGGAACAGAAAGTTTTGTCGAAGTTTGTTGGCTGGGGCGGACTGTCACAGGCATTTGACGAGGAAAACGCAGGCTGGAGCAAAGAA
>CALMUC010000182.1 GCA_937872845.1 uncultured Lachnospiraceae bacterium
GATCATGCACTTAAGGTGTTTGCCGGAGCTCTAAAGGAAACAGCATTTAAATATAGCGCGTTTGTTGCAAGATATGGCGGGGATGAGTTCTGTATGGTGGTGCATGCAATAGGGGATAATTCACCGGAAGAAATTGCTGAAGATATAAAAAATAATGTAATAAATGAACCTATAAATGACGAACATGAAAAAGAAAAAAAATATCAGCTCACGGTAAGCATAGGATATGCTGTCTGCAATAATGATGAAATGAAGCCTGAGGCTGTAATTGCTGCTGCGGATGTTAATATGTATAATAATAAGAAGAAATGGCATTCTGAACATGCAAAATAATCGATATAAAAAAATCATGCTGTTGCCTGAATTGTGGCAGCGGCATGATTTTTTATATCATGAAGATTTCCAGAAAAACTCCGCATAGTAATAAAATAAGATTTATTGCTACGTGGAGTTTTTCTGAGTGAACTATTGTTTTGTCAGATTATTGTCAAAGTTAAAATCTGGTTCTTCGTCTAAAGTGGATGAAACGTATTTACCATCTTTTTTTCTTTGTTTTACACATTCGGTGAGTAAATATTCAATCTGTCCGTTCACGGAACGAAAGTCATCTTCGGCCCAGGCAGCTATAGAATCATATAATTTATCATTAAGCCTTAAAGGTATTTGCTTTTTTGACATATTGAAACTCCTAAATATAGTTTTGCTGCATTATCTATAAGATTATTGGATATAATTAAACACCAATTACCATGTGTGGTATTTAACACAATTTATGAAATCGATTATTAAAGAATCAGTCATAAAAGAATCTGTTATTAAAAAATTTAATATAGACTTCCGGAATTTATAATAGGCTGTGTGTCATGATTTCCGCAGAGGACAACGAGAAGGTTTGAAACCATAGCAGCTTTACGCTCTTCATCAAGATCAACAACATTTTGTTCTTTTAAACGTTCAAGTGCCATTTCAACCATACCGACAGCACCGTCAACAATCATTTTACGTGCATCAATAACTGCAGAAGCCTGCTGTCTTTGAAGCATGACGGCTGCGATTTCAGGGGCATAAGCAAGATATGTGATGCGTGCCTCGATAATTTCCAGTCCGGCTGTATTTACTTTGCTTTGAATCATGCTTCGTATTCTATCAGCAACAATTGTAGTAGAACCGCGGAGACTTCCGTCATCCGCCTGCCCGTCACCTGTAGTGTCAATGTTTGAGGCAATATCATAAGGATATATTTTAACAATGTCGCGTACAGCAGCATCAGCCTGAAGCGAAAGATATTCCTTATAATTGTCTACTGAAAATACAGCTTTAGCAGTATCTTTAACTGCCCATATAACTGCAACACTTATTTCAACCGGATTTCCGAGTACATCATTAACTTTTTGCTTTGCGTTACTTAGAGTCATAGCTTTAAGAGAAATTTTCTTTGATACAGCTTCAACTGACTGATTTCCTGAATTTGATTTCAATAAAGTCTGCCCTTCATTTACATCACCGCTTTGCCCCAGATGAGTATTGGCAGCAGGATTTACAGATGTACAGAAAGGATTTACATAGTAGAAACCTTCTCCTTTGAGTGTTCCGATATATTTTCCAAAAAGAGTCAGAACAAGTGCTTCCTGAGGTTTGAGAATTTTTAAACCCATAAATAAAATCCATCCGGTGCATATTATAGTAAGACCGGGAATAAATGCAGGAAGATATGGTTCATCTGTTGTTCCTTTAGCTATTCCGATAATGAATAATGCAAGCGCAGAAGCCATTAAAAGGATAATTAAAAGTAGAGCAGCCATACCATTCTGTTTCTTGGATATTGTTTTTTCTTCCATAAATTTGCCTCGCTTTCGTCACACTATATGTGAAATTGAATTGATATCATTATGATATCATACATTTGCAGTATGTCAACATAAAAAGCCACATTTTTAAAAATCAGAATTACTGAAATTCAAAAATGTGGCAAAAGTATATATATTATATAGTTGGATTACATATATTTGAAATTGTATTTTTAAACAACATGAATTCCCATATATCCACCCTCGGTTGCTGCGTCATAAGATTCAATCATTGAATCATAGCATAAGAGCATCTGAGGCTTGACTCCAAGGAAAAAGCTGTCTATTGTAATGACAAGTTCACCGGAATTTTGAGTTATAGAGCTGGAATCTATATTATATGGAGCGTTTACAAGTATAGAGCTGACTGCATCATCAAAATAAGGCATGATATCAGGAAGAGAAATATATTTTTTGCTGATAATTGATGAAGTGATATCATTTTTGAGTTCGCATAGGCGCTTTTTCTCAATTTTTTCTGCGGAACCACTTACAAATGCCATAGCAGCACGCTTCATAGTTTCTTTCCTTTTTTGACTGTCAGGGGCTACAAACATAACATTAATATCCATGAGAGTTGGCTCTTCTTCAGCAAAAGCTGTTGCTATAAGCTTTTCCGGTGCAGATACTCCTATTCCGATGAGGAAATTTTTATATAAACGTTCCATTGATTCACTTATAGGAACAATCTTTTCAGCATTGATATCATTTTCGTGATCAACCATCAGATTGATAAGTCCTTGACGAAAATCATTAACACGATTATCAGATAAATAATCAGATGGTAGAAATTCATGACGTTTAGCATTCTTCAGGAGAAAACCGGTAATTCGTTCACCCTCTTTACGGAGTGAATTTACTTCTTCAAACAGATCTTTATAAAAAGGTTCATATATATCACATATTTGCTCTGCGCGCTGACGGAGCTGACGTATAATATCACCAAAAACATCCTGCTTATCAAGTTCTTCTATTATGGAGTTACGCTCAACAGCAAGTGCACTCTTTACACGAGCATCAAAATAGCCGCGTTCAGTTTCTCTTTTTGCAGTTGGAAATGAAAAGAAACGGCGTTTTACAATGTCCAGAATGGATTCTACAACACGTTCAAATTCATTTGAAGGCTGATATTCATAGAGCTTTTTCTCAAGTCCCTGTATTTCGGCGATGATTCCGGAATCATCTTTTACGTTGCCAACGCCTGATGCTCCAATTATAGTCAGAGTGTTAAATGGACCATATGAGTGAAGATACTTTTCAATATGGTTATTTAAAGAATTGAATATATTTATTCTAAGAGCTTTGACCATGACAGGGAGGTCACTTTTTAGGTTTTCAAGCTGACGTGGAAGTTCTGTGGCTAAATCGTCACAGCGTTTTTTTATCTGTTTATATGTAGGTCGTGAAAACGAATCCGGCATAATAAGACCTTTTACACTAAGTTTAACATCTTCTCCGGGAGTTTCATCAAGGAATATCTTGATTTCAGAAAGTGTTTCAGAAATGTCTTTTTTTATATCATCGATATTTTCAGGAAGAGTATGCAGGCATAAATCAACTTTTTCAAAAATCTGACCTTCACAAATGTTTTCAATTTCGCGAATAGGTATTCTGTAATCTGCTTCGTTTGCAACTTTAAAATAACCAAGAGAACTTGGCTCAAAGAAAGAATCGCGAAGTAATTTTCTTGAATCACTGCCATCAGAGGACTCTTCATGTATATATTTGTTTGAAGCCAGTTTATTTATAAAATATGCAACATCATTAAAAATAGTTCCATCCGGAATATATCCCTGGTCATCCTTCTTTCCGGTAATAAGTATGCATGTATCAAAAATGTTGTCACACATCTGAAGACGGTGGGTTGTGCTTTCAAATGTATAAGTTTCATTGCTGTATTTTGACCGCATTAAACGGTTTATCTCTTCAAGAGTAGCAAAACTGTTTGCTTGAAGGAGCATACATTTTTCTTTGTTTTCATATATAGAACGATTTGCAAAGAGGACATCAGGAGTCATAAGACATCCGCCAATCCGGAAATTCTGCCATTTCTTTGATTTTGCATATGCTTTTATGTTATATACGAAATCTGAGATTATCCCGGATCCTGTTCCGCCGCAGGTGCTGCTTACAATAATGACATCAAGTTTGCCGGTTGCTGATTTGCTGTATGCACTTTCAAGTTTCTGGAATAGCAGAATACGAAGATCTTCATAGGCATTTGAAAACATCAGACGTCCTATCTGACGGTTTCCTTCAGCACCTTCTGTACCTATATGAATTTTTGGAAAATCAGAGCTCATCCACTTGGCGAGAGATTCCTGTACAGGCTTGCCGTGATAGCCATTTTCCATTATATCGTCAAGATTCGGGCGATATATGCTCATGATTTCGAGATTGTTAAGACCAATACCGTCACGACTGTTTTTGATAGTCTGCTCCATGGCAGGAATATCTGAATCAACAGCAAACCAATTGATATTATCTTCAGGAGAGATGTGATCTTTCAACATTTTTTTCAGACTGGCAATAACGTGTGCTCCGGCACCGCCAAGACCAATTACAAGAAGGTCTTTGTTGTATCTGTCTTCATTTGAAAACTTTTCAAATATGTTTACATTTTTAAGACGAGTAAATTCATCTTTTTGTGTTTCAATCAGAACCATTTGAAATCTCCCTCCGGCATTATAGCGAATTACAATATGTAAGCTGTGCACAGCAATTGAATTTTCTGTTTTGCATTCTGAATCTATTATACTATAAAAATATGAGTTGGCATATATTTTTTTGTTATATTTTACTTAAAATCAAATTGAAATTTGTGGAAATGCGACAAAATAAAATGTTGTAAAGCAGAATGGAAAAACATAGAGAAAGAATAGAGAAAGAAAATAAGTCAAAAAAACGACCTGCAATAATGGTATGCATCATCTTACTGATTTTTCAGTAAATATGATATACACAAATGCAGGTCGCCTTAAATAATCAATTAATCAATTCAAGCTTTACCGATAGAACCAAATACTTCAAGTCTGTTCTTAACTTCATCACGTATAGCCTGAGCTCCGGGACCAAGAAGTTTACGAGGATCATAACCTTTGCCCTGCTGATCAAGACCATCTTCAATGTATTTTCTTGTAGCGGCAGCAAATACAAGCTGGCACTCTGTATTTACATTAACCTTTGCTACACCCATAGAGATAGCTTTTTTAATCTGCTCATCAGGTATTCCAGAACCTCCATGAAGAACAAGAGGAGTGTTTCCTGTTACTGAACGAATTTTTGAAAGAACATCAAATTGAAGACCTGCCCAATTTGAAGGATACTTGCCATGAATATTTCCGATTCCGGCTGCAAGCATTGTTACACCGAGTGCGTTTACTCTTTCACACTCAGCAGGATCAGCACATTCACCAAGACTTACAACTCCGTCTTCTTCACCGCCGATACCGCCAACTTCAGCTTCAAGAGAAAGACCAAGCTGATTTGTGACATTTACAAGTTCAGTTGTTTTAGCAACATTCTCGTCAATTGGAAGAGAAGAACCATCAAACATGATTGATGAAAATCCGGCTTTAATACACTTATAAGCTCCGGCATATGAACCATGATCAAGATGAAGAGCAACAGGAACTGTGATTCCGAGAGAATCAACCATTGCCTTAACCATGGCAGCAACTGTCGTGAAGCCTGCCATATATTTGCCGGCACCCTCAGATACACCAAGGATGACAGGAGCTTTGAGTTCTTCACACTCAAGGAGAATTGACTTTGTCCATTCAAGATTGTTGATGTTGAACTGTGCAACTGCATAATGACCAGCTTCAGCCTTCTGAAGCATTTCTTTTGCGGATACTAATGCCATTTTGTTACCTCCATAATATAAATTTAATTTGGCTACTACATAATCAAATTAATTATATATCATCAACTATAAATGTACAACTTAAAATGTTTTGTACGTAAAATGTTTCAAGCGTAAAAATACTGCGGATATGGTATAATTAACTTCGTTTCGGCATCAGTATATAATTTTTATAAAAGATGCTGCAACTTTTGAAAAACTGTGATTTTAATGATTACTGTATTTTTCAGACATGTATATTGTTTATTTGATTTTAATAACAATGCTGGAGTACCGGAATATGGCTAAGGAATTTGTTTTAAAAAATGAAATATGGAAAGATCATTATGAACGAATGCTGAATCTCAGGAAGTTTTTTCCTTTTTTTCAGCTGAGTGCTAGTGGATTTAGAAATTATGGAGATGGCAGTTTTGTTTCTGTAGATATGGCATACATGATTTTGGCTACACTTGGTTTTTTTGTTCATGAAGACAGCATTTCTTGTGAGGAAGTTACATATGAAAAGGTTGTAAGATTTATTGTCTCAATTATAGACCGTGATTATTGTGAGCTTTTTAAAGCATATGGACCCAAAGAGCAGGCTGAAGAAGAAAAAAAACTTGCATCATGGTTTTTTGATAAGCTTCAGAATGGCGGAAAAGCATTTGAAATGAATTTTTATGAGCCGGAAAGCCGCACAAATAGGATGGCAGGAGTCAGGCTTATTGAGAGCGAGGTCAGAGCCTCGGATGTTATTTATCATATAACAGAAGATGGTATAGAATTCTATCTTTCAACAAAAGAAGTACGGGATGAAAGCAGAATCACAACAGAGCAGCTCCTTCTCGAAAAACTGATCCGGGCTGAGAATTTTGCCGGGAGCATGGATGTTATTCAAAGAATAAATGTAGAAGTGCAGTCACTTATTCATAGATGTGCTGAAATAAAGCACCTTCTTCTTGCAGATATACATTCTGGAACGCAAGCTGTAGATTTATTTATGGAAGATACTTCAAAATGGTTCGGAGAAGAGAAGAAGTCATTTGAAAGGAACAGGGAACTTCTTGATAAGGCCGTTCTTAAAGTTTCGGGGGGAGAAGCAGGGAGTGCGATAAAGGATGTGATACATCTCGAACATCTTCTTCAGGAAGCTATTGAAAATCATAGCAGCCTTATTACAAAAGCAGCTGAACTCTCTGAATTTACAAATGAAATGGTCAAGAGAAACCGCAGGGAAAGTCTCAGAAGTGTTTATTCATTTACAGGAGCTCTTCTCAGAATGCAGAAAAAAGATTCTGCAGATGACATGGGGTACATAATAAAACCCTTTTTTATGCCTAAGAAATATAAGAGTTTCGGGATAGAAGTGATTGATAATGTAGTACTGGATCATAGAGATTCAGAAGAAAAAACAGAAATAAGAGAGAGAGAAAAAACGGATTTTGATTTTGAATATCCTGATGAAAAACTCAGTCGGACGGTTGGCCAAAATTTTGCAAAGCTATTTCTTGAAATACTTGGAAGGTTTGAAAAATGGGAAAAATTTAATCTTTCCGAATTAAATGCGATACTTGAAATACGTTATGGAGAAAATATCTATCTGAATCGTGATTATTTTTCGTTTTTCACTCAGCTTGCAGGAAAAAATGATTATTCAGTTGAAAAGATGATTCTGAAACCAGAGACTTTTCTTGAGAGAATGGTTACAGAATATGGTTCAGAAGAATTAGATAAGTATAAAAATTTTGTTTTTCATATAGAATACAGTGATGATATCATAAAATTACCAATGCAGATGACTTTTGCCGAAGCTCATAATGTGCATGAAGGAAAAGAAAAACAAGATGATATAGAAGAAAATCAGTTTATTTCAAATATGATATTTACAATTAAGCAGACACATCTATAGGCGGCGGAGATACTTATGAACACGTATTATTCTTTGTAAATAATATACTGTAATTGATAAATAAGGAATTTAGAAAATTATTGAGGAATTGATTATGGAAGAAAAAAGTCTTGATAAGGCACTTGATATTTATTCGGAACTTGCGGCAGGCAGATCTATAAGTGCTGATGATAAAGACACAGCTGAACTTTACCGTGTATTTTACGCAGATTCAGAAGTGTATGATATTACAATGAATCTTTTAAAGAAGCTTGGACTTAAACTTTATGAATATAAGAACAGCCTTTTTGTTACGGCAGGAAATGGAAATAAAGTTTTTGGATATACAAATGAAGAGCTGAAGATAAGACTCGGATTAAAAAAAAATCAGGAACTTTATTTAACATTCTTTATAATTTATGAAGCACTTCTTCAATTTTATACTGATTCAGGGAGTTATCAGATTCGTGATTTTGTAAGAGTTGATGAAATCATGAAGTCAGTTACAGATGCTCTGGACGCTTCAAGTCTTGGTTCTGGAATAGCAGAAGCTCCGGATCTTACAAATGTAAAAGAAAACAGTTTTGAAGGAATAAAGATACTTTGGGACAGTCTTCCGGCTATGTTGAATGAAGACCGTACAAGAAACCGGGCTTCACATGGATCACGTATGGGATATGTTAAACTTACATTTAATTTTCTTGAAGATGAGAAATTATTCAATATAGTTGAGGATCGCTTTTATCCGACAGACAGGTTACATGCTGTTGCGGAAAATTATTTTGAAGATGCAGGCAGTGAGATAGAAAAAACATTGAAGGGGGAAGAAAATGCCTAGTATCAATCGTATCAGAGTGAATAATGTGAAATATAACTTTGGCACACAAATGTATGATGACTTTGTAATGAAGATGTATGGGAAAAATGCACTTTATGATCTCGCAAATGGTGGCGGGAAATCTGTACTTATGCTTCTTCTTATGCAATGTCTGATTCCAAATTGTACATTGGATGAGAAACAGCCGATTGAAAAATTGTTCAGAGATCATGTTAATAATGTTATTCATTCTCTGATTGAGTGGAAAGTAGATGCGGCTGATGTGACTGATGGCATGCGGTACATGGTTACCGGATTTGCTGCTAAAGAAGCATCTGCCGGGCAGGATAATGATACAATATCAGATTCGGAAAATTTTGCATCAAATGAAAATAAAAAAGAAAATAGTACAACATCAATAGAATATTTCAATTATGTTATATTCTATCAGAATTATAATAAAAACGATATTGTAAATCTTCCTCTTGTAAAAAATGATGAAAGAATTACATATAGAGGATTAAGAAATTATCTTTCTGATCTTGCACATAAAGAAAAGAATCTTAAAGTGTTTATATTTGACCGCAAAGGGGAATATCAGAAATTTATTTCAGGTTATGGATTGCATGACAGTCAGTGGGAAATAATAAGGGGAATCAATCAGACAGAAGGACATGTAAGGCAATATTTTGAGTCTCATTTTCGTACAACAAGAAAAATTGTTGAAGATCTGCTGATTGAAGAAATTATAGAAAAAGCGAGTGCTTCTGCAACAGTTTCGGGAAAACATACGGCAGAAAATACGGCTGAACTTCTTATGTCTATAGAAGGACAGCTTAAGGAACTTGCTGAAAAAGAAAAAGGAATTCGTACATTTGACCATGAAACTGAACTTATACAGCTCTTTACTGACAGGATACAATCATTTATGGAATTCTATAAGGAAGAAGAGAAAACGGCAAATGGCTTTGCAGATATTTATGTGACACTTCAGGCAATTGAAAAACGTTTTACGGAAGAAAAGAAGTGTCTTAGTGAAAAACTTTATGAAGTTAAACTCAGAATTGCTGAAACTGAAAAGAAAATCGACCTGCTTAAACTTACGGAAGATATAGCTGATGTTGAAAAAAAACAAGCTGAATTATTAAATGCAAATGAAGAATTGAAAAAAATCAATGAGGAGAAAGAAAAACAGGATGCCAGACTTTCAAAGGCGGAGGCGGTTAAAGAGTTTTTTAGTATTCTTGAAGATATGAATCAGCTGAACCATATTAAAGCTGCGTCTGATATTAATGGCAATACAGAAAAAGATATTGCTGTAATTGTTTATAATCTTTATTTGAAGAAAGAAGAAAAAAAGAAAAATTTTATATTAAAGATGGAAGAAGCTGAGAAAGAGAAAAATGAAATATCAGAAAAGCTCAGTAAAAAAGAAGAACTTTTAAATGAAATAGAAAAAAGAAAGTATGTTCTCTCAGAACTTTCTGAAGAACGGGATAAAGAAAAACAGAAATACAGCGAACTTTTGGAGGAATATCTCTCGGAACTATCTGAAAGAAAATTCAGGCCGACTAGTGAAATGATTTCAGAATGTCAAAAAAGGCTTTCTGAAAACGAGCAAAAGAGGGAAAAACTCAAAGATGATATAGAAAATGCTGAAAAGGCGGTAAATGACAATGAAGCCTTTTTGAAAGAAAAACAGTATGAAGCATTTACTGTTGAAGAAGAATATTCTGAAAGGGTAAATAACAGCGAAATCAGAAATAATATAGCAGAAAAAATTTCAAAGCTGGCAGAAGTTTATCATAAGGAATCAGATGGAAAAGATAAACTTATAACATGCATTCAGAAGAAAATAGACAGTGATATTGAACTTTCATATGAAATACGGAAACGGATAAAATCTTTACAGTATATGTATTCACGATTTACAGATGGCATATCCTCTATTCCTGGGGAGAGTGCAAAGAAGGTCATGGATTATCTTATGACACGTCATGGCGCGGATGTTATTTATGGTGCTGATTATCTTGCTGAACTTAATGATGAACAAAGAGAGAAATTTATAAGTAAAAATCCTGATATACCATATGGCATTGTTGTAAAAAATGCTGATTCATTTTTACAGGATGCAGGTCTTTTCAGTATGGATCTTTCGGATGAAGTTATCATTTATGACAGAGATAATCTGCTTGATTCGGAAAAAATCAGTGACAGCGGGAAAATCGTTGTTCGTACAAGTGCCCGTGAATATTTAGATGGATCATGTCTCAAAAGAAGAATTGCAAGATCAGAGGCAGAACTTGCAAATCTTGCAGAGGAACTTAGAACGAGAGATGAGATGATTCGTTCTGAAAGAGAAGATCTTACATTTGTAATAAATCATCCTGAAGAAGAGTACTTAAATCAGCAGGATAAAGAAAGAAAACTGAAGCATGAACTTGAACATGCAAAAAAACTTGTTGAAGATAGCGAAGAAAATCTCCAAATGAAGGAGAAATTATTAAATAGCAGGAAAGATGAGCTTGTCAAAACAGAAAAACAGATTAATATTCTGAAAAAAGAAAACGACGTTCTTCAAAATGTGAGCTTGCTTGAAAATTCTATTAATGAAATAGAGTTGAAAAATGATAATTCCAAAAAAGAATATGATCTTATTTTGGAACATCAAAAGGAATATGAAAATGAAATCGGTTCATTGGAAACATACAAAGAAAATGCTTTAGAAAAAGTGGATGCACTTAGAACAAATATTTCAGAAAATGATGTCTTGTGGAAAGAAAATTATGCACCGTATCTGACTGATGGAAGGTACGATGTTCTTGACGAGTCAGAGGAAGTGCTGAAACAGGAATTTTCAATGATTTTGAGGGGTGGTGAAGCTGCTCAAAATGTTGAGCAGGGAAAAATCCTTGCTTCAACTTTGGAGAGGAATATATTGTCGGGAGAAGAGAGAATACGTGCGTTTGGTATGTCGCCAGATGTGATTCTCAAAGAATATAATTCTGGAGTTTTGAAGGAATTGTTACCTTCCGAAATTGAAGCTATTCGTGCAAAATCGAAAAAAGCAGCTGACAATATGCGTGTTGCTGCAGAAAAGTCAGCAAAACTAGAGAAAGATTATGAAAGAAAGAGCGGTTCTGTTGAATTTGAGGAACGGCAACTGAAAGAAAAGTATGGTGAAAAAATTATTTCAGAGCTGGAGGATTTAAAGACAAGTTTTACCAATATAAATAATGAAAGAACAGATTTTGAAACGAAAGATGTCCGGGGCGATGGTTCGTCGTGTAAATTTATTATTGGTGAAAAACTTGTAAAACAGCTTGATACTCAGAAAGAAGTACTCAGGAGAACTATAGATGAAAAAGAAAATGTTGAGAGCTGCCTTCGGACAGCAGAGGCAAGTGAAAGGGATATTTCTGATACTCTCAGCATTGCAGAACATGTGATGAAACAAAATTCTCTTGATATGGATGACGGAAGAGAGATTTCGTCAACACTGCCGGATATAAAAAATCAATTTGACGAACTTCTGCTTCAATATGACAGAATCGGCAAAAGTCTTGATAGAGCAAAGAATGATTCTTTGAAAGTTAAATCTATGGTTATTGAAACGCTTTCTGAAATGGGGGTTCAAGAACTTGCATCGTCAATAAGAGATGAGGCTGAAATTCCATGCAACAGAAAGGAAGCTGAAGATCTTGTTGAAAGACTTATTGCAATGCAGGATCTGATTTGTCTGGAAAGAGATCGTATAAAGACAAGTCTGAAGGGCATGGAAGAACTTAAAGGACATTTTGTTGATAGTTGTATAGAACGGTGCCTGAATGTAAGAACTTTGATAGGACGGTTACCGGGACTTTCTGAAATCAAAATGGGAAATGAAAAAGTTGAGATGGTTCATTTGTCGATTCCATATGTGAAGGATGAATTCATGAAGGAAAGGATGAGCTCATATATTGATCGGGTTATTGAAGAGGCTGATGCAAAGAATACAGAAAGTGAACGACAGAAACAGCTTAATTACAGCCTTTCTCTTAAAAAATTATTTTCTGTGATTGTAACAGACATGTCTAAAG
>CALMUC010000183.1 GCA_937872845.1 uncultured Lachnospiraceae bacterium
TTCAGACGTGTGCTCTTCCGATCTTCCTCTATACTTAATACTTTTTTTATTCTACTAAATATTATTTCTCAACCTAAAAAGGGCCTAATCTTAGCATACTATAAATAATCTTTATGGTATCCGGAGTTCCAAATTAAGCCCTTTCGAATTATACTTCTTGCGTCCAAATCAATTTAAAGTTCTAGATTACTCTTTAAATCAAAAAATATCTATTGGTCTAGACATTACTTAATTCCTCTAAATGTTTACCTATTTCTTTTCTTACTTCTATAAGTATTTTCTCTATTCAAATCTTTAGTTAACATTTCTTCCAATCTACAAAACTCTTCTGTTTCATCCGAACTATATTTATATGTTATACCGACTGATTCCATTTTTTCATGGAATTTCTTCATAGACCCATATACGTCATTTCCATCTATACCAATCCATTCCGCTTTTTCCTTATCTGTCATGGATTCATATATTTCCTTGGTAATAATTTTAATCTGTGATTCGGCATCCCCGTAAACCGATTTCTCAATTTCATCAAACATTGATATTCCTTTAGTATCAAATGCTTTTGTTTCTTCTACAGCCTCTATCGTTTCATTGAGAGAAGAAATAATTTCATCAGGTTCCAATTCCACATCGAAAGTATTCATCTCAAAAGATTCTACCGTTTCTTCCGTAACAACGGCAGCAACTTCAATCTCTCTTATTACTTCCGGTATTCTACTTTCCTCTTTCCTCAAATACCATGGCTTCTTCGGTACATCAATCTCATAAATATTACCAATTTCTATATTCTCAGGAACCAACAACCCAACATAAAGACATTCTTTCAAGCATCGTTCCGCTACATGTTTTTCACCTTGAAGTTTCTTCTTTTCCGATTTAATATCTTCCAACTGCTTTCGATATTCAGGTTCAGAAGTATAAAAGTCTAAAATATTATTATCAGTCACACATTTTCTCTTTAAATCTGCTCGCTCCTGATACAATGTTTTCTGCTTCTCGGTTAGCTTTTTAATATCAAATTCTATTAATCCGATTTTGGTTACAATATCCGCAACACCGTTAATATCCTTTCTTCTCAGAAAAAGATACTCCTCCTGCAACATATGCATCCGCTCCAAATCCTCTTTAAATCTAGCTGACTTATATTGAAAACGACACTTTTCAACAACACGCATACGGTAAAGCTTGGCATAGAACTTCTGCTGATATGAATTCTTTGGCTTAAGTAAATATTTTACGTCAGGTGTTAATACTCTTGGTGTTTCAAAGGCAAAACTTCCCTTGGCAAAGAACGCTTCCAGATTTTCTTTGGAATATTCTTCATTAATCGTATCCAGTCTACGAAAACGCTTCATCTTCTCTGCTTTTACCGCCAGATGAGCTCCCTTTTTCACCTCATAACCCAATTCTTCCAACAGATAAAGAAAATGTTCATAATCCTCTGCCACTCCACGACAGTATTTCACATCTGCTTCGATAAAACCACTCCAAGACTGTTCCTTTTCCCACTGCTTTCGATTCATATTTACTGGATCTTTGCTGTACTCTGCTGGCATTATAGATAATCCATGTTTCTCACAAAGGCGATTGGTAATCGGCTGAATCTCATATTTCCAATCACCTTTTTTATACTCATATTTCTTACCAGTATTCATATTGACACTATTAAATACCAAATGTCCGTGATTATGCTCTTTATCAACATGGACACTATATACTGCCTCATAATCATCCCCTAAAAATTCCTGTGCAAACTCTTTCATCAATTCCATTAACTGCTCTGGAGTTCCCTCTTCCGGCGGACAGGATATCACAATATGATATCCCTGCCTTCCACCTGTCTTTCCATACAATTCTTTCGTTCCCACCATCTGTTCAAAAGCAAGATTTGGAACACAATTCCACCCGCCCACCAGTACTCCGCTTTCTGTCTTTGCTTCATTCATAATATAGTCCAAAGCATTTTTCAGATGGTTTGTGATTTTGCCCTTCTTTCCAGCTCCTATATTCATAATCTTGGTTATCGCCATAATTGAATCAGCTCCTTTAATAAACTTAAAATCACGCCTAATTGCATACACATCTGATCAATTCTGCTCTGTGGAATATACTTATTTTCATTTGCCCACTTTGCAGCCTGATTTACATTCGTAGCAACTCCTGTTATCTGTCTTATAATGTTTTGCCGATCACGAATATAATCTGTGTCAACACCACCATGCAAAATTAAATGTCTGACATATTCGCTTTCTGAAATGCCAGCAGCCTTTGCCCCCTCCTCTAATTTCTGTAGTTCCGATTCCGATAAACGAAATGTTCTATTTTGTCTCGCCATACTTACTTTCTTCTTTCTCATAATTAAATCTCCTCCTTTAAATTGTTTTTTTACTTGCCTTACGTCTTTTACACTTTGACCTAAAGATAAGTGCCGGGATTTTTTGCAAGATACGGATTTCGCAATGCGAAATCCTATCGGGTACTGACGCACCCTTATCTTGTTAGGGATTCCATCCCTAAGACCCCGGTTTATTTACAGCCTTTGGTCTGTAAAAATAGGTACAAAAAAAGACAGATAAGCTATAAAAATTGCCTTCTGTCTCTTTTGCACCCAATATTGTTTGAATGGCTACAAAACAATTCTATTTTGTAACCATCATTTATACCGCATATGAAATTGTACTTTCTGCTACCATTTCCACTATTCTTTGTAGCCAACTAAAAATTTCTGATAGCATTTCCATAGCCATTACCTACTACTCCATCATTCCGAAATCAAGAAATTCATTTTCATCTAGTTCCTGCTCCTTTGAAAAATCTTGCGAATTAAAATCCGAATGTGCACTTGCTCCATCAGTTAATGCGCCATTTCCAGATAGTGAATTCATTACTGGCTGTCCTTGTCTATCAATTCCTGCATAATCCATCACCGGCATGGTCTGCAACGGTATCTGTTGCAGCGACATCACATAAGTTCCAATCAGTGCTGGTAGATTAGAAATAACCTTTTCTTCCACCGACTTTACAATTCTGTCAGAAAAAGCATCCTCTTTCTCCCTTGTCTCAAAATAGGGATCTCGCTCTTGCTTTAAGCATTTCTCATAATAATCCAATATAGCAAGAACCACAAATTTACTCTGAGATTTAAACTGCTTCTTATCAAGGGAATGAAGAATGTCCCATGCCCTTTTGTCCTCTTCCTCGACCTCATAAAATCGAATATTTGTATTTTTTGTCATTAGTCTGCTCCTTTCCGAAACGAATTTAGCTTTCATTTCAAATTAAATCTATCAAATATTCGTCTGATTAACGATTCTGGTTCTGTCTGCGAAGACCCATATAGCAGTAATACTCATAACCCTTAGCAGTAGCACAGATATCCTTAATAAAGAAAGTTCTATCAACATTGTATTGTCCAACAGTTTCTACAAGCTTACATCCTCCACCCATAAAATGCAGTTTCATAAGCTTGTCGTTGTACTCATAATCCTTCAATTTATCAAAGATTTCAGATACATATTCTGCGGCAGCATTTCGAATCAGTGAAGCATATGGCTCTTCTACATCCGCTTTTCCTGTCCTTAAGAAATTCTCAATTACATCATCCATCAAGTGGGTTCCCGTTTCATTTAAGACTGCATTTCTGATACGAATTGAACACTGATTTACACCAAACTTTTCTGTCCAGGATTTGTTTTCCATTGCCCTTCCATCATTTAAATACATAATATTCATGGTTCCATTTCCAATATCAACCAGCATATTCAATCCCTTAAAATCTTTCAAATTTTCTGCCACTGCTGAATAACACTGTGGCATCACCGTACAACCTGCAATTTCTACCAGATATTCTTTCTCTCGGTATTCAAAATTAACATAGCGATTGCGAAGTAAGTATGCTTTAAAGGAATCTCTCTGCGCCTTGACCCATTTTAATGGTAGTCCCACTGCAAGATGAATCTTTGCTTCCTTAAGTCCTCTTAAGGCTAATT
>CALMUC010000184.1 GCA_937872845.1 uncultured Lachnospiraceae bacterium
AGACGTGTGCTCTTCCGATCTGATTGACCATCGGGTGCCGTCAGATATCGGTATTCGTGTGCTTTTAAGGTTGTTGTAATTAAATTTCTGACAGATGTGTCATCTTCTACAACTAATATTAGTGACTTATTCATATACTTTGACCTCCCCTGCCGGTAATGTAAATGTAAATACTGTTCCGTGCGGCAGATTATCTGAAACAGTAAGTTCTCCGCCGTGGGCGTTAATAATGGACTTGCACAAAGATAATCCGAGTCCTAAACTTCGGCGGCTGTCTGCAATTTGATTTGCACCGCTATAGAACATGTCGAATATCCGTGGCTTTATTTCGTCAGCAATTCCGTTTCCGTCATCCGATATAGATACGATTGCTTGTTTTCCCCGCTTTTCTGTCCGAATAACAATATGAGAGTTTTTAGGTGTATATTTGATAGCATTATCAACAATATTGATGATTACCTGAACAATAAGCTTTGCATCCATTTTTGCAAGAAGAAATTCTTCTTTGCTTTCAACGGAAATATGATGTTCTTCACTCTTTCGGTTAATATGATGTAACGCTTCTGTGATCACGTCATCCATCAAATCTTCCGTTATACGGAGATTCAACCGTCCTTCTTCAATCCGGGTTACAGCCAGCAAGTTTTCTACAAGGTTAATCAGCCACATGGAATCATCATAAATATCCATGTACAGCTGCTTTTTTGTATCATTATCAAAAGAATCGCTGTTGGACAAAAGATTGCTGGCATTACCGGAAATGGATGTCAGCGGTGTCCTCAAATCATGTGAAATAGCACGCAGCAGGTTCGCTCGCAACTGTTCATTTTTTGCAAGAATGGCCGCCTCCTGTTTCTCACGGGCATTTTTCTCGTTTTCCAAAGCCAGGGCACATTCTCCGAGAATGGATAGTAGAATACTGTTTTCAAATGGATCAAGAGGTATTTCCCCCATCACGATTCCAATAACTCCATATACCATACTGCTGCTGCGAACAGCAAGGTACAGGCATTTTGCATTGGAAAGCGTTCCTGTTGTAGCTCCGGCACGTTTATTGTTTTTCAATACCCAGCCGGCAACGGCCTTTTCATTTTCGGAAATACACGATTCCAAATTTTCTTCAGTTACAGAAAAAATATGCGGCGTATCCAACACTTCTCCATCAGCTAAATAAAAAACGATATCTTTTCCCAAGAGTTTAATGAGCTGATTTGAAGTTGCAGATACAATTTCATTTTTATCTTTTGCCTGTTGCAATAGCTGGTTTGTATCAAATAACACTTTGGTACGGTAAGCAGATTGTGCCGCCTGTTTTGCTTGGTTTTTAATCCGTATAGCAAGAGAACCGGTTAAAAATGCCGCCAAAAACATGATAATAAAGGTAACAGGATAACCCTGATCATACGCCTGCAAGGTAAATTGAGGTTCCGTAAACAGGAAATTAAAGACCAAAACACTTACAATCGAGAAAATTAGGCTGTATATCTGATGTTTCGTGATGACAGCGGTGACAAGAATACCTAAAACAAAAACAGTAATGATATTTGCTTCGTCAAATCCAAATTTCCGGAAAATCATTCCGACTAAACTGGATAAAATCAGAATCGCAGTAGATTTTAATGTATCAGTGACAGAGAATACGATATGATTCTTTTTCCTGCCCCCTCTTAACTGATACACTGCCGCATTAGAAACCGTATCCGGAATAATATGCACATCCAGGTTAGGGGCATAATCAATCAATTTTTCTGTCAGGGTCGGTTTGCTGAGCAAATGCCGTTTTGTAGCAGAACTACGTCCGATCACAATCTTTGACACACCGGACAAACGAGTAAATTCCGCAATCTGAAACGGAACATCTTCTCCGTAAACTGTTTCTATTTTTGCCCCAAGCTGCTCAGCAAGACAAATATTTGAACGCAGGCGTTTTACATTTTCCTCGCTCATCACCGAAAAATCTGGGGTTTCTACAAATAGAGCCGTAAACTCCCCTTTAAAAGCAGAAGCCATTTTTGCGGCGGTACGGATAATTTTCGCATTGGATGGAGAAGAAGATAGACATACAAGAATATGTTCGCCTGTGTGATAATCTCCATGATTTTTTATGCGGGTATTTTCTGTGAGGATATTCACCCGGTCCGCACATCGCCGCAGTGAAATCTCCCGGAGAGCTGTCAGATTTTCTATTGTAAAAAAATTTTCTACTGCCTGTTTTTCCTGTGTCTGTCTGTATACATTTCCTGTATTCAAACGGTTGATCAAATCCTGTGGTTCAATATCTATTAATTCAACCTGATCTGCATTATCAAAAATAGAATCCGGGATGCGTTCCCGTACAACAATTTCCGTAATGGATGCAACTGTATCACAAAGGCTTTCAATATGCTGAACATTGACAGTCGTATAGACATCAATCCCTGCATTCAAAAGTTCCTTAATGTCCTGATACCGTTTTGCATGACGGCATCCTTCGGCATTCGTATGCGCAAGTTCATCTACAAGGATAAGCTGTGGTTTTCTTTTCAACGCCATGCCAATGTCGAATTCGTCCAGTATCATACCATTATAAAAAACTTCTCTTGTAGGAAGAACTTCTAAGCCATTCAAAAGAGCTGCTGTTTTGGGACGTGCGTGGGTTTCTACATAACCGGCTACCACGTCAATTCCCTGCTGTTTTTCCATATGAGCTGCTTCTAACATGGCGTAGGTTTTACCCACACCAGCTGCATATCCGAAAAAGATTTTCAAATGTCCTTTATTACTGTTTTCTTCATCAGCTTGGATTTCCTTTAATAACTGATCCGGATTGTGTCTGCTTTCACTCATACGGTCATCTCCTTATACAAAAACATTATATAGAATAATACGTAAATTTCAGAAAAGCATTTTAGCACTGACATTAAAATCGCATAAAGATTATACCACCTTTTCTTCTTTTTTTCCATTCGGGCGTGTAGCCGAAAGCAGAAAACGCTCCGAAAAATCACGCAATTTTTCGACAAATAGACCCTTCATACAATTAATGTCATTTTGCCATATCACTCTCGCTGGTTTCTCAATCGTGTTGATGGGATGTACCGCAATGTCTATAGAGCCTGGAGTAATGACACTTTGCTTTATTTGAAGGGATAAGGAACAATACTCATCTTTCAAAATATCGTTAGAATTTTCTATGATAAAGCCAAAATCAAGTTTATTATTTCCCAGCCCATTTATTATTTCACTTACAGAACCGTAGAACAGGTCCAGCTCATAGTTTGGGTATTCGCTTGAAAATTGTTCTAATAGATCTGCAATAGAATCTATGATTGCAGGTGTTTCAAATCCAATCCTGAGCTTAGAATCTGAAATAAGTTTTTGGGATTGATTTTCCTTGAGAAATTTATCCAGCTTTTCCATAAGAAAATTCTAACGATA
>CALMUC010000185.1 GCA_937872845.1 uncultured Lachnospiraceae bacterium
AATACATGGCTTATTCAAAATGGTTATGATGCAAGATTAAGGGTTGGCACATTTGAAATACCAAGTGGATCTTCAGATGAAGAAATTGCAAAAATTCTTACAACACAGGGGAAATAGTCTGTATTGTAAAAAAATACCTGTGCAGGCTGGAAAAAAAGGCTTGCACAGGATTTTTTGTTATGGTAGTATCTATGTTGCGCGGTTTGAACCGTGACATTTAACATGCCAGAATCTTCAGGAAGGTGCCGTCTTAAACGCAAAGATGGTTTCACATGAGAATTGGATCTGGCAGATGAAAAACCAGGAGGTACATTATGAGCGTTGTTACAATGAAACAGTTACTTGAGGCAGGTGTGCATTTCGGACATCAGACAAGACGTTGGGATCCGAAGATGAAACAGTACATTTTTACAGAGAGAAATGGTATTCATATTATTGATCTGCAGCAGACAGTAACAAAGATGGATGAAGCATACAAGGCAGTATTTGATTGTGCAAGTGAAGGTGGAAAAATCCTTTTTGTTGGCACAAAGAAGCAGGCTCAGGATTCTATTGCTGAAGAAGCACAAAGATGCGGAATGTATTTTGTAAATCAGAGATGGCTTGGCGGTATGTTAACAAATTTCCGTACAATTCGTTCAAGAATTGAAACAATGAAGAAATACAAGAAGATGGAAGCTGATGGTACATTTGAAGTTCTGCCTAAGAAAGAAGTTGTAGATATCAAGAAAGAAATGACAAAACTTGATCTTAACCTTGGCGGAATTGAAGATATGAAGGGTCTTCCTGATATGATTTTTGTTGTAGATCCACATAAGGAAAGAATATGCGTTGCTGAGGCAAAGGCTCTTAATATTCCGTTGATTGGTATTGCAGATACAAATTGTAATCCTGAAGAACTTGATTATGTTATTCCGGGAAATGATGATGCAATCCGTGCCGTAAAACTTATTGCTTCTAAACTTGCTGATGCAGTAATTGAAGCAAATCAGGGACAGGATGAGGCTTCAGCTGAGGTAAAAACAGAAGTAGCAGATGCTGAGTAATCAGGATTTGTTAATACTTTAAACTTAGACTGCATATATTGTTTTAGGAGGAATTTTATTATGGCTGTTACAGCTAAGGATGTAAAGGCGTTAAGAGAAGCAACAGGTGCTGGAATGATGGACTGCAAGAAAGCTCTTGCAGAGTCAGATGGTGATACAGAGAAGGCTGTTGAGTGGCTGCGTGAGCAGGGACTTGCAACGGCACAGAAAAAAGCAGGAAGAGCTGCGGCAGAAGGTACAACGGCAGCAGTCGTTTCTGAAGATGGTAAGTCTGCAGTAATGCTTGAAGTTAACTGTGAAACAGATTTTTGTGCAGGAACAGATGAGTTTATCAGTTATGCAGAAGCACTTGCCAAGCAGGTGCTGAATAACAATTATGCAGATTTTGATGCATTTCTTAATGCCAAGTCTGATTTTGATCCATCTGTTACTGTAGAAGAATACAATAATGTCAAGGTTGGTGATCTTCATGAAAATATTAAGATTCGCCGCTTTGAAAAGATAACATCTGATGGACTTATTGCTTCATATATACATGCTAAAGGAAAAGTCGGAGTGCTTGTTGTATCTGAAACAGATGCTTCAAGTGACAATGCAGCTGTTACAGAAGCACTTAAAAATGTAGCAATGCAGGTTGCAGCCATGAAACCACAGTATAATTCAGATGATGAAGTTCCACAGGATTATAAAGACGGTGAACTTGCTATTCTCAGAGAACAGGTTAAACAGGATCCTGCAAATGCAAAGAAACCTGAGAATATTCTTGAAAAGATGGTAGTTGGACGTCTCAATAAGGAACTTAAAGAAATTTGTCTTCAGGATCAGGAATATGTCAAAGCAGAGAATAAAGAAAATGTAGCTGCTTATATTGCCAAGGTTGGTAAAGACAATGGGGTCAATTTAAAGGTTGTGAAATTTGTTCGTTTTGAGACTGGTGAAGGACTTGAAAAGAAGCAAGATAATTTTGCTGAAGAAGTGGCAGCACAGGCTAATAATTAATAATCATTTTTGACTGCAGAGAGGCAGATGTCCATATATATGGATGTCTGCCCTTTTTGCATTATGAATAAAATAATGTAAAATGGAGGGAGTGTTATATGATAAAAGGAGGGTGTTATATGAATTACACAAGAGAAGATATTGAAAGAATCGTGGAAGAGGAAGATGTTGAATTTATAAGACTTCAGTTTACTGATATTTTTGGTAAATTGAAAAATGTAGCAATAACAAGAAATAATCTTTCTAAGGCACTTGATGGGCGATTTGTTTTTGACGGTACATATATAGATGGATTTGATACAAATGATGAAAATGACATGATTCTTGTACCAGATCTTCGTACATTTGAAATTTTTCCGTGGCGGCCTCAGGCGGGAAAGGTGGCAAGACTTATATGTGATATACGTACTACTGACGGAAATTCAGTAGAGGATGATTCCAGAGCGGTTCTAAAAAGGGAATTGGAAAAATTGAAAAATTTTGGTTATACAGCCAGTGTCGGACCTGAATGTGAGTTTTTTCTTTTTCAGACGGATGATATGGGACGCCCAACGACAGAGTCAACTGAAGATGCAGGATATTTTGATCTAGGACATTCTGATCTAGGAGAAAATGTAAGACGAGATATGGTTTTTACGCTGGAAGATATGGATTTTGATATAGAATCATCATATCATGAAAAAGCTGCAGGACAGCATGAGATTGATTTTAAATATGTTGAGGCACTCCATGCAGCAGATGATATTATTACACTGAAACTTGCAGTACAGAATGTTGCCAAAAAGCATGGACTTCTTGCTACATTTATGCCAAAACCGGTTAATGATGTAATAGGGTCAGGCATGCATCTGAATTTATCTCTTTCCCAAAATGGGCATAATGTTTTTTATGATAAGAGTGATGAAAATCAACTTTCAGAACTAGGTTATCATTTTATAGCAGGTATTTTGACGCATCTTAAATCTCTTTCAATAATTACGAATCCAATAGTTAATTCATATAAGCGTTTATCTGAACAAGATATGATTCCAAATCATATTGCCTATGCTGCAAGTGGTAAACGAGCTGCAATCAGAATTCCATATATTAAAACGGAAAATTCTGCCAGAATTGAGCTTAAAAGTCCAGACACTGCATGTAATCCTTATTTAGCAATAGCATGTGTACTTGCGGCAGGATTTGATGGCATTGAAAGAAAACTTGATGCTGATGAATTTATGCTCATATCAAAAAATAATTTATCTGAAACTCAACATCTTCCAGGAAATCTTGAAGAGGCTATTCAATGTGCACAAGATGATGATTTTCTCAAGAAAATCATAGGTGAAAGCATTTTTACAAAATATATCAAACAGAAGAAAGAAGAATGTTACGAATATAATACAAATGTTTCACAGTGGGAAATTGACAGATATCTTACAAGAATTTGAAAAATTTTTATATTCAGATTGTATAAAGTTATTTTTTTATTATTTATGTCACGGATTGCAGGGGTAGATTATGGCGGATATAATTATCGGTTTTTCAAAAGAAGAGGATGGTAACCGCTTTAAATCCGTACTGATGCGTCATGGTTACAGAGTTGCAGGAGTATATAGAGCTGGCGCAAATATTTTGAATGCAGCAGAACAGTTGCAGTCGGGAATTATTGTTTGTGGATATAAACTTACGGATATGTTATATTCTGAGTTGCATGAAAATATGCCTGATGGATTTCAGATGATAGTTATTGCTAAACCTGATCTCAGATTTGAAGAAGACTCATCTAGCATTATATATGAACCGACACCTATAAGCGTAGGACATTTATGCAGTACAATTGAAATGATCGTTGCTACCACATCCAAAAGGCATAGAGACAGACATGGCCCAAGGGTAAGAACGGCTGAAGAAGAAAAAATAATTCGTAAGGCAAAGAATTTACTTATGGTTAAGAACGATATGAATGAATCAGATGCGCATCATTATATTCAAAAGAAAAGTATGGAAAGTGGAGATTCTTTGGTTGAAACAGCAGAAAAAATTTTAGTTATATATGGCTGAAATTAGTATGTTTTATCATAAATATGATAGGGAGATGTTTGTCTTGAGTAAAAAAGATATATTATATCAAATAATGGTTAAATCCGAAGTGGATATGGTACTTATTACAGATCCATATAGTTTAAGATATTATACTGGGTTTAGAGGCGGTGAAGGAATTGCACTTTCAACGACGGGGCGCTATGTTCTGATCACAGATTCCAGATATACAGAAGCTGCTTGTAAAGAATCGGATTTTACAGTTATAGAATATAATCAGGAGAAACCGCTCTTTGATATTATAAATGAAATTATAAGCGAAGATAATGTAACAAGACTTGGAATAGAAGACCATTCTATGGTTTATGCAGATTTTCATAAATTCAGACAGAATCTGAAAAATATAAAATTATGGATTGCACTTGACAATGCTCTTGTTATTCCAAGACGTATAAAAACAAAAGAAGAAATAGGACTGTTAAGAACAGCTGAGAGTATAGGGGATAATGCATTTGAAGATATATGTGGTATCTTAAAACCAGGAATGACTGAACTTGAGGTTGCAGCTGAACTTGAATACAGTATGAAGAAACATGGAGCCGAGGGATTGTCATTTGATACAATAGCAGCTTCAGGTATAAATTCATCAATGCCACATGCCATACCATCTGAGAAAAAGCTGGAAAATGGAGATTTTATTACTATGGATTTTGGATGCAAATATCACGGATACTGTTCAGACATGACAAGAACGGTTTCTATTGGTAAAGCATCTGATGAACAAAAAAATATTTATAGTATTGTGCTGGAAGCGAATATGTTGGTTCAGGACAAAATTCATGCCGGTATGACAGGCCGCGAAGCGGATGCATTGGCTAGAAATTTTATAGCAGACAGGGGATTTGGAAAATGTTTTGGACACGGACTTGGACATTCTGTTGGGCTTTACATTCATGAAAGCCCATATCTTAATATGCATGAGACAAATGTTCTTTCACCGGGAATGATAGAAACTGATGAACCCGGAATATATATTCCTGGAAAGTTCGGTGTCAGAATTGAGGATATGATTCTTATAACAGATGATGGGTGTGAAACATTTTCTCATTCGCCTAAACAGCTTATTGAGTTGTGAAAAATAAAATATTAAGAATAAAAATTGAGAAGATGTAAAATGGCAAAAAAAACTGAAAAAATAATAAAAAACAGCGAAAAAACAGTAAAAAGGTTGCAAAAAAGGAAGTTTGTGATAAGATTGTTAGAGCATATAGTTAGAGACTTGAGTGGGTTCGGATTTCCGATGCCCACTCATCTTTTTGTCATAAAGAATGGAGGATTTGCGGTTGAAAAAATCAGAAATTGAAGCTGAGACTGAAGTACTTCTTAAGCCTGTTCTTGATTCGGGCGGATATGATTTGTGGGATATAGAGTACACAAAAGAAGGGGCGGATTACTACTTGAGAATTTATGTAGATAAAGAAGGTGGAATTGATATTGACGATTGTGTATCAATCAGCCATCAGCTTGAAAAAAAACTGGATGATATGGATTTTATTCAGGAGGCATATACTCTTGAAGTGTCTTCACCAGGACTTACAAGACCGCTTCGCCGTGACAGGGAATTTGAAAAAAGCATAGGAAGGCTTGTGCATGTAAAACTTTTTCAACCAATTGATGGGTGCAAAGAATTTGATGGAAATCTGAAAGCATATGATGAAAAACAGATTGTAATAGTTATGAATGATGAAGAACTTATATTTGAGAGAAAAAATATTTCACTTGTGCGATTGGAATTTATAGATTAAACGGTTACTTGTTTATATGCAATATAAAATTTTGAAACAAAAAAAGAAAGAGAGGACTTAAAAATGTCAGAGATTATTGAAGCGTTGGACGCGCTGGAAAAAGATAAGGGAATAAATCGAGAGATTATAATGGAAGCAATTGAGAAATCTATAGTTTCAGCATGTGCAGCAGATTATGGAAAAAATGTTCATGCAGAGGCACACATGGATCGTGAAACAGGAGAAATTAAAACATATATATATAAAAAGACAGTTGAAACTGTTATTGACAGTAAATCTGAAATCTCATTGGAAGAAGCGCGTAAAATAAATATGGATGCTGAAATTGGTGATGAGGTCAGGATTCAGATTAATTCAAAGGATTTCGGGAGATCAGCTGCTCAGAATGCCAAGAATATTATTTTACAGAGCATTCGTGAAAGTGAAAGAAAGGCTTTGTATAATTATTTTAAAGTAAAAGAACATGATGTTATTACTGGTATTGTAGAACGTTATATTGATGACAGATTAATTGTGAATCTTGATGGAAGAACAAAGACAATTCTTGAACAGAAAGAAATGATTCCTAATGAACATTATAATCCGGGTGACAGAATTAAACTTTATATTGTAGATGTAAGAGAAACAAGAAAAAATCGTGATGATAAGAAATCAAGAGGAAGTGATTGCAGAATTTTGACAAGCCGTACACATCCTGAACTTGTAAAGAGATTATTTGAAAGAGAAGTAGCAGAAATTTCAGATGGAACAGTTGAAATCAAAAGCATATCACGAGAAGCAGGATCAAGATCAAAAATTGCAGTTCATTCAAATAATGAGAATGTTGATGCAGTGGGCTCGTGTGTTGGCATGAACGGAAATCGTGTAAACAGTATTGTTGATGATCTTTGTGGTGAAAAAATGGATATTATAGAATGGAACGAAAATCCGGCAGTTTTTATTGAAAATGCTCTTCGTCCATCCAAGGTAATATCTGTGAAGGTGGATGAAGAAGACCGTTCAGCAAGAGTTGTTGTTCCTGATTATCAATTGTCATTGGCAATTGGCAAGGAAGGACAGAATGCCAGACTTGCAGCAAAACTTACCGGATTTAAAATTGATATAAAAAGTGAATCTCAGCAGCATGAATTGGAATCAGCTGCATCAGATGATGAAATTATTGATGTTGATGATACAGATAACGATTTTATTTCTAATGTATCAGGAAACGAAGAGTAATATAAAAAATGAGTACAAAGAAAAAAAACAGAAACAGAGTATCTCTAAGAATATGTATAGCATGTGGGAAATCTCATCCTAAAAGTGAAATGTTAAGAGTTCTTGTCAGTGAAGATGGTGATAAAGTCGACACATCAGGAAAACTCAGAGGACGCGGTGCTTATGTTTGTCGAAAAAAAGACTGTATAGATAAAGCTTTATCTGAGAAGCATATTACTGGAGAAATCCATGATTCAATGTTATCTGAACTTGAAGCATTTAAATGGAATATGATTGGTATTGCGGCAAAAGCAGGAAAAACTGTATCGGGAGAATTTGCTGCTGAGGAAGCTATTACAGGTGGGAAAGCTGAATTTGTAATTATTGCAATGGATGCATCAGATAATACTAAAAAGAAATTTGAAAATAAATGTGCATTTTACAATGTGCCTTATACGGTGGCTGGTACAAAGGAAAATCTTGGCAAAAGAGTAGGACATGAACATCGCAGTGTTGCAGCTGTAATAGATGCGGGACTTGCACTTGAGATAAAGAAACTATTCAATGAGGATTAATAGGTTTCTATTTGGAGGTAAATGAATGGAAAATACGAATGATAAAAAAAATGTTGCAGCAGGTGCAGCTACTAAAGATGAAAAGAAAAAGATAGGAAAGCATACTCAGCAGAATAACGCAGATGTCAAAAATATATCTTCTTCTGAAAAAACAAAACAGCCAGCAAAAAGAAAAATGTCATTGAGTGACAGTATTCATGCTGCTTTGCTGAAGAAGGAAATGGCAGAAAAGAAGACATTGGAAGAGGAAGAAGCTAAAAATAAAGCAGTAGCAGAGGCAAAGGCGGCAGCAGAGGCAAAAGCGGCGGCAGAGGCGAAGGCAGCAGCAGAGGCAAAAGCGGCAGCAGCGGCGGAGGCAAAAGCGGCAGCAGAGGCGAAAGCGGCAGCAGAGGCGAAGGCAGCAGCAGAAAATAAAAAAACGATAGAGTCAAAGAAAACAACAGATGTAAAAAAGACGATAGAGTCAAAGAAAAAATCAAATGATGCTGTTGACAAAAATGTGAAAAAATCTGTAGAAAATTCAGAAAAAGAAATATCAGTAAAGAAAACAGATAGTTCAAAAAATAAAAATTCTGAGTCAGAAAAAACTATCTCAAAAGAAAAATCAGAGAAGATTACTAAAGAAGCTGATAAGCATAATAGTCATAAAACAAGTGTAAAGGTAACTGAAACAAAAGATTCAAATGATGATAAAGTTAAAAAAAGAACTAAGAAGAATTCTGATACAGATGTAAAAGCAAATTCGAAATCTGAAGGTACATTAAATGGTTCCAAAATAAAGAAAACTCAAAATGTAAATTCAGAAAAGAGTGATAATAAACAATCAGCAGAAACGAAAAATAGCAATTCCATAAAATCAAATAAAAATAAGAATTTAAAAGATGATAAAACAAAACGTGATCAGAAACCAAATTTATTCCATAAGACGGATAAAGGAAGTTTTAATAAAGATCATAATAAAAATAATGGTGCTGCTGTTACAAAAAAAGAAGAAACTAAAAAAGAAGAAGAAACTATAAAAACAATTAAACTTCCTGAAAGTATTGTTGTAAGAGATTTGGCTGATAAAATGAAAGTTCAGGTAAATCAGCTTATAAAGAAACTTTTTCTTGAAGGCAAACTATATACTGTTAATACAGAACTTACGTTTGAAGAAGCTGCTGATGTGGCATTGGAATATAATATTTTTTCTGAAGAAGAAGAAAAAATTGATGTTGTTGAAGAAGTAATGAGAGATATTGAAGATTCTGAGGAATCTTTAAAATCACGTCCACCAGTTGTATGTGTAATGGGACACGTTGATCATGGCAAGACATCTCTTCTCGACTGCATTAGAAAAACACATGTGACAGAGAAGGAAGCAGGAGGTATTACACAGGCAATAGGAGCTTCGGTTGTGTCTGTAGGAGATAAAACTATTACTTTTCTTGATACACCTGGACATGAAGCATTTACGGCTATGAGACTTCGTGGCGCCCAGTCTACAGATATAGCAATTCTTGTTGTTGCAGCTGATGATGGTGTAATGCCTCAGACTGTAGAAGCTATTAATCATGCTAAAGCAGCTGGAATCCAGATTATTGTGGCTGTAAATAAGATTGATAAGCCGGCAGCAAATGTTGAAAGAGTTAAGCAGGAACTTGTAGAGTATGGTCTGGTTGCTGAAGACTGGGGTGGAGAAACAGTGTTTTGTCCTGTTTCAGCACATACGGGCGAAGGTATAGACAATCTTCTGGATATGGTGCTTCTTACAGCAGATATGCTTGAATTAAAAGCAAACCCCGACAGGAAGGCCAGAGGTGTTGTTATTGAGGCACGTCTTGATAAGGGCCGTGGACCGGTTTCTACACTTCTTGTACAAAAGGGAACTTTGAGAGTCGGTGATTTCATTGCTATTGGTGAAGCTCATGGACGTGTAAGAGCAATGACAAATGACAGACATAAAAATGAAAAAGAAGCTCTTCCATCAACACCTGTTGAAGTAATTGGACTTGATGGAGTTCCATTTGCAGGAGATACATTTGTTGCAACAGACAATGAAAAAGATGTAAAAGCTATTTCTGCTGCATTTAAAGAAAGAGGGAAAGAAAGACTTCTCAGTGAAACCAAAATCAAAACAAGAGTCTCTCTTGATGATATATTTAATCAGATGGAAGAAGGAAAACTCAAAGATCTTAATATCATTATTAAGGCAGATGTAATGGGGTCTGTTGAAGCACTTAAGCAGAGTCTTCTTAAACTTTCTAATGATGAAATTGTGATAAAATGTATTCATTCAGCAGTTGGTGCAATTACAGAATCAGATGTAACACTTGCAGCGGCATCAGGTGCAATAATTATTGGATTTAATGTACGTCCGGATTCACAGGCCAAGTCACTTGCTGATCATGAGAAAGTCGATGTACGTCAGTATCGTGTAATATATAATGTCATTGATGATATAGAAAATGCAATGAAGGGTATGCTTGATCCTGTTTATGAAGAAAAGATTCAAGGACATGCTGAAGTTCGTCAGATTTTTAAAGCATCTCAGATCGGACTTATTGCTGGTTCATTTATACTTGATGGTTCAATAACAAGAGACTCAAAGGCACGTGTAACAAGAGGGGATGATTTGATTTTTGAAGGAGCCATTACATCGTTGAAGCGTTTTAAGGACGATGTAAAAGAAGTAAAAGCTGGATATGAATGTGGTATTGTATTTGAAGATTTTAATGATGTTCGAGAAGGGGATAAGGTTGAATCCTATAAGATGGTAGAAATTCCTCGTTAGGTAAACCCTGAGGTGTATATATGAGACAAAAAAGTTATAAAAGTTCAAGAACAAATAGTGATATACAAAGGGTCATCAGTTATGTACTTGAATTTGAAATGAAAGATCCAAGAGTAAATTCATTTGTATCTGTTGTAAAGACAGAAGCGACGAAAGATTTAAAAGAATGTAAATGTTATGTAAGTGTTCTTGGCTCCGAAGATGAACAGAGAAGAACTATGCTTGGACTTAAAAGTGCAAGTGGATTTATTCGTTCAAGACTGGCAGAATCATTAAATTTAAGAAATACACCTGAAATAACATTTATTTTGGATCATTCCATAGAATATGGTGTTGAAATGTCAAAGAAGATAGATGATATAATTGAACAGGATCGTAAAGGACAGGAAAAATCAGGAAATCTCAATGTTAATGATGAGACTGATTCTTTTGATGAATAAAATTATTTCTGAAAATATAGAAATGAAGTAAGGAGTGAGCATGTTGGCAGATGTTCGTGAAAAGTCGAAGAAACTTCAACGTCTGATTGAAAGCGCGGCAACAATAGCTATTGTCGGTCATATTAATCCTGATGGTGACTGTATTGGTTCAACACTTGGATTTTATAATTATCTGATTGATAATTATAAAGATAAGATTGTAGATGTTTATACAGAAACATTCTCATCATCATTTAAAATGCTAAATGGTGCAAAAAAAATCAAGCATGAACAATCAGACAGACGTTATGATCTTGCTGTATCAATAGATGTTTCAGATATTGACAGGCTTGGTAAATTTAGTGATATATATAATTCAGCGATTTCAACAGTTTGCATAGATCATCATTTCAGTAATAAGGGATTTGGAGATTTGTGTTATATAGATCCAGATGCTTCATCGGCATGTGAGGTACTTACAGATTTGATCGATATTGATAAAATCAGTAAAAATACAGCTGAATGTATATATCTTGGTATAGTTCATGATACAGGAGTATTTAAATATAGCTGTACTGGACGTCATACGATGGAAATTGCGGGAATGCTTCTTGAAAAAGGCGTAAACAGTGAAAAAATCATTGATGAAACATTTTATAAGAAGTCATACCGTCAGAATCTGCTTATGGCAAGAGTTTTGCTTGAATCTAAACTTTATCTGAATGGCCGTATGATTTCTGGGTATATATCTAAGGAGATGTTTAAAGAATTTAAATGTACATCCCTTGATACAGAAGGAATTGTGGAACAGCTTCGTTTGACTGATGGAGTTGAAGTGGCTGTATTTGTTTATCAAAATGCAAAGAAGAATTTTAAATTTAGCCTCAGAGCAAAGAACTATGCAGATGTAAGTCATATTGCCCAGCATTTTGGTGGCGGCGGACATATAAAAGCAGCTGGGTTCACATCAGATAATTATGAAAAAACAATGCAGGAACTTATTCCGATGATAGAAGAACAGTTGGTATAAAATGTATAATGGAATTGTAAATGTTTATAAGGAATCTGGTTTTACATCTTTTGATGTGGTTGCGAAATGTCGTGGTATATTTGGACAGCGTAAAGTCGGACATGCCGGAACACTTGATCCTATAGCGGAAGGCGTTCTTGTTGTTTTGCTGGGCAGTGCAACAAAATTATCTGAGTTTTTAGCAGCAGAAGATAA
Source organism: uncultured Lachnospiraceae bacterium (assembly GCA_937872845.1). Lineage (GTDB taxonomy): Bacteria > Bacillota > Clostridia > Lachnospirales > Lachnospiraceae > Eubacterium_Q. The sequence goes on from CALMUC010000185.1 coordinate 12,062, forward strand.
AATATATGAAACTGAAATACTTTTAGGTACTAAGACTGATACATGTGATATATCAGGAAAGGTAATAAATTCTGTTGAATTATCTGAAAAAAGTATAACGGATGATGACGTAAGGAAAGCTGTAAGTAAATATATTGGAAAACAAATGCAAATACCTCCTTTATATTCAGCTATAAAGAAAAATGGAAAAAAACTGTATGAATATGCAAGAGATGGTGAGGATGTATATGTAGAACCACGACCGATAGAGATTTATAATATTGAAATATTATCAATAAAGATTCCGGTTGTGAAAATACGTATTCATTGTTCAAAGGGAACATATATAAGAAGTTTATGCAGAGATATTGGTGAGGAACTAAAAACTGACGGCTGTATGAAAACTTTGATTAGACGTGAAACACATGGACTTTGTGATACTGATGCATTGACTTTAGAAGAACTTAACAGTTTAAAGGAAAAAGGAAAATTGCATGATGCTGTGCTTGAAGTTGATGAACTTATGAAAGGTGTTCTAACAGCTGAGATAAAGCCTGAAAAAGAACGTTTTCTTATAAATGGAAATAAAATAAGAGCAGATGATCTTATTTTTATTAAGAACCATATCACTGGATTTTCTGATGGTGAAAAGGTAGCTGTGACATTTCAGGGAAAAGTCTATGCTTTATATCAGATGAATATTGATACAGAAGAACTTAAGATAGTTAAGATGCTGAGACCGGAATAGGCTGTTTTGCGCTTTCAGGTTTTAAACATTTAAATTATAGATATAAAAGGAAAAGACTTTTGAATATGGATAGTGCAGTAACAATTGGAAAATTTGATGGATTTCATCGTGGACATAAAATTTTATTAGAAACACTTTTAAGGGAATCTAATGATAATGAACTTGAGTCTGTTGTTTTCAAAATAGATACGGCGCAAACTCAAATTTTATCTGATGCAGAACAGCGGGAAATTATGCAGGAGTTTCATGTTGATCGTTTTATAAGACAACTTTTTACTCCTGAGTTTTCAAGTATAGAGCCGGATGATTTTGTTGAAGACATTCTTATAAGAAAACTTCATATGAAATGTCTGATTGTAGGATCGGATTTCTGTTTTGGAAACAAGCGTTGTGGAAATATTGAACTTTTGAAAGAATTATCCGATATTTATGGATTCAAACTCCATGTAATTGAGAAAATAGAAGACAAAAAGAGCATAATAAGCTCAACAAGAATAAGAGAAGCAATTACAAATGGAGATATTGAAGAGGTAAATACACTTTTGGGACGTCAGTTTGGATTTCAGGGTATTGTTGAACATGGAAATCATATAGGAACTACACTTGGCTTTCCTACAATAAATTTAATGCCTGGACGTGAAAAAATAATTCCAAAGTTTGGAGTGTATTCATCTGAAACAATTTTGTATTCTGATGATGGAACAAAAAAAATATTTAAAAGCATCACAAACGTTGGAAACAATCCAACGATTGCAAATGGACTTTCTGTAACAATCGAAACGTTTATTTATAATTTTAATTCTTATATTTATGGAAATAGAATTAGAGTTGAGTTAAAAAAAATGCTTCGAGGAGAAAAGAAGTTCAGAAATCTTGAAGAATTAAAGAAACAAATCGCACATGATATTGAAGATGCTGAATCAGTATAATAATTTGAGTTTTGGTATATGAATTTATTTTATATATTAATTATTAATAAATGGTATCATGATTTTACCTAAACCAGTGATACTTGCTGAATACTTAAAATTCATATATAATAAATAACGTTTGCATCAGTAGCTCAGTGGATAGAGCAATGGCCTCCGGAGCCATGTGCGTGGGTTCGATTCCCGTCTGGTGCATTATAGTTAAATATTTATAGAGGAAAAGATATGAATCAAAAATCAAAAAAAAGAAGAAAACTAAAATCACTTCTTATAGTTATATGGATATTTTTTATTGCAGCAATTGCTGCATTCAGCATTTTTCTTTATCAAAGAAAAGACAGTGTCAGTAAAGATTTAGGTATTACTTCAAAATTTTCATATTCTACGAATGCAAATCCAGAAGTGAATGCACTTGTAATAACTTATCTTAATGCTCTTGCCTCTGCTGATCAAAATACATTAAAGTCATGTGTTACAGATCCGACACAATATGATAATATGACAGCTACGATCAGCCGTTCTAAGATTATAACAATGTACAGCAGTGTAAATTGCTACAGTGTAAAGGGATATAAAGATGATGATGTTATTGTTTATGCAGTAGCAAATATTACAATTGCAAATATTACATCAACTCCATTGGATGTAATACCAAATATATATATAGTAAAAAGAAATGGAAAATATCTTATAGACAATGAAATACTTGATAAAGATACTCAGAATTATGTAGATAAGGTAAATGCTGAACAAGATATTCAGGACATATATAAAATGGTAAAAGAAGACGAAGATTCAAAATCGGCACAAGATCCGGCACTTAAGGAATTTATGGATAAGCTTAATTAAGATGCGATTATCAATTTAAATTAAATAAAAGGAATAAATAAAAAGACATTCAATCATCTTTTGAAGATAATTGAATGTTTTTTTGTCATATGAAAATTATTTTTGATTTGATTTTGAATCAGGATTTTTAGCTTCATCTTCAGAAATTGATTCTATGTTTATGCCACGAGTTTGTACAGGAGTTGAAAATACAATTTGTGTTTCGGTTTTTCCAAATTTTTGTAATTGCCCGATAAATGAATCAAGTTCGAGTGTACTTGGAAAACAAACCTTTATATGCATTGAATAAGTTCCTGTAACACAGTCACATTCAAGAACATTGGGACATGAATCAATGAAAGGATAAAACTCAGGTTTCTGTTTTGGCTCAAGAGTCAGGTTTATAAATGCTGTAATGTGGAATCCAAGTATTCTGGGATTTACTTCAGCGTGATATCCACTGATTATACCTTGCTTTTCAAGCCTCTCAATTCTTGCTGAAACAGAAAACGCAAAAGAAATATTAGAAAATTTATTAGATGAAAATAGAAAAAAAATAGACGAATT